>JAFRZQ010000176.1 GCA_017442465.1 Anaerotignum sp.
CGCAAAATGCTTGCGCTCTTTCTTCATATTATGGAAGAGAACGTCCGCCTTCATGGTTTCAGGCACATAATAAGGCTTTTCCACAGCCTTCGCCAGAACAGTTTCTATGCTTTTATCCTCCAGGCGGAAATAATCCTTCGTATTCAGCACCCCCACGATATCATCCTGATCTTCATCATATACAGGATAATAAGTGAATCTGCTCTGCAGGATAGTTTCCTTCCATTCCTCGTCAGATTCCTCCAGCCCAAGGGCCGTCACATCCACACGATGGGTGCAGACCTCATCCACAGAAGTATCGTCAAAGGCAAATACATTTCTAATCCATTCCGTTTCTTCTCTGTCGATGGTGCCTTTTTCCGCACCAACCTCCAGCATCATATAAATTTCCTCTTCAGAAACGGTTTCATCTTCATCTTCGGGATTGATGCCCAGAAGTTTCAGGATGCCGTTTGTAGAAGCTGTCAGCAGCCACACCAGTGGCGCAAAAAATTTGGAAACCATCGTCAGCATACCGCTCATGCCCAGCGCCAGACCTTCCGCTTTTTTCATACCTACACGCTTAGGCACCAGTTCACCAAATACCAGATTGAAATACGCCAGAATCAATGTAATGACGAATACCGCAAAGGTTTCCAGAACCGCTGCGGAAATGCCAACGCCTGTACCCTGAATCACCGCTGCCAGTGCACCTGCAAAGTTTTCCGCCGCAAAAGCAGAACCCAGCAGGCCTGCCAGTGTGATTGCCACCTGAATGGTAGACAGGAACTTGGTCGGCTGTTCCGTCAGGGCAACCAGACGTTTTGCCCTTGCGTCCCCTTCCTTCGCCATCTTCTGCAACTTTGTATCATTCATGGAAATAACAGCAATTTCCGCACTGGCAAAAATCGCATTCAATGCGATCAGAACCACCTGTAATAGTAATGGACCCATATAACTCATATTTTTCTTCCTCTCTCATTTTCTAACTATACTATATCCAGAAATAAACACAAAAAGGCATACTCTCGTCAAAAAGACGGAGTACACCCTTATTTCTATTTCCTGTCGGCATATGTAATTGTTAAAGTGTTACTTCGGGCGAAACTGTCGTCCATGCCGTTTTTCACGCTCCTTAAGACTTATATTGAGCCATATTCTGCCATAAAAAGGAAATACAGTCAATTAAAATAGTCTTAAGATTTTATGAACATTTTCAGAACACACCCGTAACAAAGATCTCCAGGCCAATGAAAATCAGGATCACGCCGCCAAGAACACTGGCCTTACCAGCCAGTTTCGTACCAACCTTTTTCCCGATCTCCAACCCCCAGAAGCAGATAAAGAAAGTAACAGCCGCGATAATAAGTGCCGCAAGAAGGGCCCTGAAGAAATCATAATCCGCAATGGTGAACCCTACGGAAAGGGCGTCGATAGATGTTGCCACCCCCTGCACCATCAGTCCCATAAAACCAACGGCATGCAATTCTTCCTCATCCTCATCTCCGCCTTTGATGCCTTCCAGAAGCATCTTACCGCCAATGTAGCCCAAGAGTGCCATAGCGATCCACGGAATACATTTTTCAAAAGCCTGAAAGGTATTCACGATCGTATGGATACACACCCATCCCACCATAGGCATCAATGCCTGAAAGAAGGCAAATACACCCGCAATACCACACATGCGGCCCTTCTTCATATAAGGCTCATTCAGCCCATTGGCAAGAGAAACAGAAAAGGCATCCATGGCCAGCCCCACGCCCAATAATATGCTGTTCAGCAAAAAAACAAAATCGATCGTCATGCCAAAAGCCTCCCAAAGGCATCAGATACAGCCTCTGTTTTTCAGAAATTCTTCAATCTTTGTAATGCACACCTGCAGCTGTTCCATGCTGTAGGCATAGGAAATACGCACAAATCCCTCGCCGCTTTCCCCAAAGGCATTCCCGGGTACCACTGCCACGCCACCTTCAAAAAGCAGTCTTTCGCAGAACTCCTGAGAAGACAACCCCGTCAGCTTGATAGAAGGGAATACATAGAATGCCCCTCTGGGCTCAAAGCAGGTCATGCCAAGGCGGTTAAATTCCTTCAGCAGGTATTTTCTTCTTTCATCATAAGCATCCCGCATATGGGCAATATCCGCGTCACAGAGTTCATCGTCCCGCAATGCTTCGATGGCACCATACTGGCTGGCAGAAGGCGCGCACATGATGACATAGGCATGGACCTTTCTCATGGCCTGGATCAGCTCTGCAGGGCCACAGGCAAAGCCCAGTCTCCAGCCTGTCATGGAGAAGGATTTTGCAAAACCATTCAGCACAATGGTCCTTTCCCTCATGCCTTCTAAAGCAGCAATGGAATAATGGTTCTTGCCGCCATAGGTCAGTTCTGCATAAATTTCATCAGAAATGACCAATAAATCATGCTTCAGGATCACAGGCACCAGTTTTTCCAGGTCTTTTCTTGTCATGATCGCCCCGGTAGGATTATTGGGATAAGGCAGGATCAGTGCCTTTGTTTTAGATGTGATGGCTGCCTCCAGTTCTTCCGGCTGCAGCTTAAAATCATTTTTCGCCTTTGTTTCCACCACCACCGGCACACCATGTTCCAGCTGGATGGCAGGCTTATAAGCCACGTAGGAAGGCTCCACCACCAGGATCTCATCCCAGGGTTCAATGATGGTACGCAGAGCCACATCAATGGCTTCAGAAGCACCAATGGTACAGAGGATCTCCTGGGCAGGGTCATATTTCAGTTTGAATCTGCGTTCCATGTAATGGGCAATGGCCGCCCGCAGTTCCGGCAGACCCATATTCATGGAATATCTGGTCTTTCCTTCTTCCAGAGATTTCATGGCCGCCCGACGTACACGCTCAGGTGTTTTGAAATCAGGCTCACCCACACAAAGAGACAGAGCATCCGGCACCTGGGCCGCAATATCCGCGAACTTACGAATACCGCTCCATTCCAATTCTTCCACATTTCTTGCGATAAAATTTCTCATCTATACATCCAACTCTTTTCTCAAAGTTTCGCTTCATACAGAGCATCGCTGCCAGGCTGTTCCAGAGGCAGTCTCACGCCGTTGAGGATCATATACTTTCCGCCCTCTGTCAGTTTGCCGATCACAGCCGCCGCGATCCCCGCAGCCTCCAGTTTTTCCACCAGTTTACCGCCGTCATCCGTCGCAATGATCATCGTCCCGCTGGAGATCAGTCTCAGATAGTCAATGTGCATCGCTGCACAGATTTTTTTCGTTTCTTCTTTCACAGGGATATCCTCTACAAAAACATCTACTCCCAGGCCGGAACATTCTGCCACTTCCCAGACTGCTCCCAGAATGCCGCCTTCTGTTGCATCATGCATAGCCGTAGCCCCGTGTTCAAATGCGATCAGAGATTCCCCGCCCACAGAAAGGAAGTTTTTCAGTTCCTGAGCCGCTTTCAGTTCCTCTTCAGAAAGATATGCACCAAGCCCCTCTTCCCATTCCTTCGCAAGGATAGCAGTTCCTTCCGTCCCTGCCCATTTTGTCATGACAACATCCTGTCCTGCCTTTGCGTCGCCGGTTGCCAGGATCTTTTTGTTTCTTGTCTTGCCAATGACTGCCGCGGAGATCAGGGGTTTTGTCACAGCATCTGTCACTTCTGTGTGCCCACCAAGAATTTCAATATTTCTTTCCTCCGCCGCCCGCAGAGAACCTTCCATGATCTCTGTCAGCAGTCCCTCATCACTGCCGGGAGGCAGCAAAACTGTCAGCAGGACCCCCATGGGCTCCGCCCCGGCAGAATAAATATCATTACAGTTGATCTGCACCGCCAGATATCCAATATCCGCCGCTGCCCCCGTGATCGGGTCTGTAGAAAGGATACAGAATTCCCCGCCCAGATCAATGGCAGAACAGTCTTCGCCGGTTGTCGGACGCAGGATCACATCCTCTCTTTTTACTTTACTGCCCATCATGGGCTTCATCACAATTTTCTCCAGAATTTCGGGAGGTATTTTGCCGATTTCAAACATCGTCTTTCGTCCTTCCTTTGCAAAAAGCCCCTATCGGAGAAAAATCTCCGAACAGAGGCTTATCTTTCTTATTTCCATTACTGAATGCCGAAGTCTTCGCCCTCTGTCACATCCACTATTACATCAGGCTCCACAGGCGTGATCTCTTCAAAAGGATTCACCGGCACAAACACAGGAACTTCCGCTTTTTTCGTACCAACAGTCACCTCATCGGCAACCGCCCGGTAAGAAGAGCTGCTGAACCATTCTCTGTTCGTTTCGCCGCCCTCTGTCACTGTTTTATAAACGCTTACCTTGGCACCGGTTCTGCCTTTGGAAGTCACTTCTCTTTCGCCTTCAGGTCTTTCCGGATCCTCCGTTATCTTTTCTTCCGGCTTAGGGATCGTTGCTTCATAAACCGTATCAAAAGAAATCTTTCTGTCGGCCTTATGTTCCTCATGACCATAGATATTCATTACCAGCTTGCCGTTTGCTGCGTAAGCTTCGATCATGATAGGATATTCCGTGCTGTTCTTGAATTTCAGATCTTTATATGTACCCGCAACCGCTGCATCTCTGCCCAGAGGCACATAGCCGACCGTCATGGAGTGAGGGTGTCTTTCCACGATCTCCAGTTCCGCCATAATCGCCGCATTATACAGTGTAGTTGTCACCTGGCATACGCCGCCTGCCATCCCCAGTTCCACTTTGCCGTTGTTATACACCCCGGCCATTTTATAGCCGCCTGCAGCTGTCTGACTGCCCAGACCAACATTGGCAGAAAATACTTCTCCGGGTGCCAGTACTGTGCCGTTGATATAGCTGCAGCCTACTGCCAGGTTTGTATTTCTATTTGGATCGCTATAATTATATGTCGTATAGAATGTACCGATCAGATCCGTAATGTTTTCATTGTCTTCTGCTGTCACATCAGGTTTTGTCACTTCTGCCACGATCAGCGCTTCACCGCTCATGCGGGTTTCCATGACAGCTGCAACTGCTTCCAGAGTCTTTGCCTTATCCATCACATACCCGTCTTTTTCCTCTGTGATGACAAATTTGCCTTTTTCTCTGGTCACTTTACTGTCTTCCGCTTCACGGTCAAATTCTTCCGCAATTTCATTCAGTTTTGCGTTCATCAGAACTTTATCGTATGTATAAGGCACCTCTATATCGATACCACTTTTCAGCAGCATTTTGCCAACCACAAGCTTCTTTTCTTCAGACTCCGTACGACCTGTATCATAGGCCGCCTTCACTGCGTCTTCCACATGGTATCCTGCGCCGATCTCAGAAAAAGGGATCTCCCATTTCAGTTCTTCCGCTTCTCCGTCTTCATCTATATCCGCTTCCCCATCATAATACAGCGTCAGCATC
>JAFRZQ010000177.1 GCA_017442465.1 Anaerotignum sp.
TAACAGTGCTAGAGTGAACGGGCTGATTTCTTTACCGAAGAATGAAAAAAGGTTTCAAACCAAAGAAAGAATGTGAAAATATGAACTCATCCGAAGTAATTCTTGAAATAAAAGACTTATGTGTAGAATTCCAGACAGTGGAAGGCACGGTTAAAGCAGTGAATAATCTGGAATATACACTGCATAAAGGCGAAAAGTTAGGGATCGTTGGTGAAAGCGGCAGCGGCAAGAGTGTTTCCTCTTTAGGCATTATGCGGCTGATCCCAAATCCTCCAGGTAAGATCACACAAGGGAATATCCTTTATAAAAACGAAGATCTGGCACAGAAAAGTGAAAAAGAAATGCAGAAGATTCGAGGAAATGAAATTTCTATGATCTTTCAGGAACCTATGACTTCTCTGAATCCTATCATAAAGTGTGGTAAACAGATTGCAGAAACTCTCCGATTACATAGAAATCTGGATAAAAAGACCGCAATGAATGAAGCGATCAAGATGATGAAAGCTGTTGGTATTGCCAATGCAGAAGCAAGAGCCCATGAATATCCTCATCAGATGTCTGGCGGTATGCGTCAGAGAGTCATGATTGCTATGGCGCTGGCTTGTCAGCCTCATATTTTGATTGCCGATGAACCTACAACGGCACTGGATGTGACCATTCAGGCACAGATTCTTGATTTGATCCGAGATATGAACGAAAGAATGGGTACATCTGTATTGTTCATTACCCATGATCTGGGTGTTGTGCATGAACTTTGTGATACTGTGATTGTTATGTATACAGGACGTATCGTTGAAAAAGCGTCTGTAAAGGATCTGTTTGAAAATCCTTTGCATCCTTACTCTATTGGTCTGCTGAATGCGATCCCTAAAATAACGAAAGAAAGAGATCCTCTGGCAACCATTGAAGGGGTCGTGCCCAACCCTACAGAAAAGATCGAAGGCTGTTCTTTCTGGCCCAGATGCCCTCAGGTAACAGAAAAATGCAAGAAAGATGCACCGCCTATGGTGCAGGTATCTGAAAGCAGAGAAGTCAGATGCTGGCAATATGCAGAAGAGAACAAGGAGGTTAGCTTATGACAGCAGAAAAGAAAGAAGTGCTGATGAAAGCCGACCATGTAAAAGTATATTTTAAGGGAAAAACCAAAAAATCCGGCGTTGTGAAGGCAGTAGACGATGTCTCCTTCGAGATCATGAAAGGGGAAACCTTTGGTGTCGTTGGCGAAAGTGGCTGTGGCAAATCTACCCTTGGCAGAGCACTGATCCGTCTGCTGGAACCTACAGAAGGCGCCGTTTATCTGGAAGGTCAGGAGATTTCCAAACTGAAAGGGGAAGAACTGAAAAAAATGCGTAAGGATGCGCAGATCATTTTTCAGGATCCTTCGGCAAGTTTGAATCCCAGAAGGACGATCAAACAGATTTTAATGGAACCCTTTGAGATCCATGGTGTGGAACCTGGTGTGAATGTGGAAGAACGTATTCTGGAACTGCTGCACTTAGTAGGTCTGGATACATATCATCTGAGCAGATATCCTCATGAACTTTCCGGCGGTCAGAAGCAGCGTGTGGGCATTGCCCGTGCGCTGGCA
>JAFRZQ010000178.1 GCA_017442465.1 Anaerotignum sp.
AACTAAAGATGGAGAATGTCTAAACATTCTCCATCTTTAATATTTAATATAATCTTAATTACTTAAGTTCTACTGATGCTCCAGCTTCTTCTAATTTAGCTTTGATGCTTTCAGCTTCTGCTTTTTCTACACCAGTCTTAACTCCTGTATTCATCAAAATCCAGCCAAGAACAACAACTACTACTGTATAACCTACACAACTCCAGCTACCGCTGAAGTCAGTAAATTCCTGCGCAATGGCTACACTGTCCAGACCGCTCAGACTGCCTGTGGCAACCTTCACGATATAACCTAAATTCCAACCTACGATAGTGATTAGATAGAAACAGATAATCGTAACCGTAAACAAGGCAATCCAACCAATTGCATTCCAGCCGCTTCCTTTTTTGCCTGTTAATTTACGCATACCAGCAACACCAGAAAGCTGAGAAGAACGACCAATCTGCACTTCAATCAAGAACAAAGGTACACCAACCAACAAAGCAATCAATAAATAGCATACCAAAAAAGCACCGCCGCCATTGGCACCTACCATGTAAGGAAATTTCCAAAGATTACCAATACCAATGCAGAAGCCTGCCATACTGAGGATATACCCAATTCTGGTATTAAAGCCTCTGCTTTCATTACTGTTGTTACTCATATATTTTCCTCCTCTCATTCTGACACCTTCAATGTCTCTAGGGGGTTTGTTTTCATTATTTCAAAATTTCAGCATTTTTTCAATTATTCCACCAATTTTTTTCATTTGTATATATGGCTATAGCCGGGAATCCCCGGCTATAGCGGAATATTTATGTCTTATCTGATTTTCGTACCGCGTTGAGTCAGATAATATTACAGACCTTTTGTAGATGTCCACAGAGGAAGTTTTTTGCCAAGACCCATTTTCAGTGCACGTTCGAAGATAATCTTCGCACACATCATATCTTCGGAAGCCATACCTACGTTGTTGAATACAACCAGTTCATCGGGGCTTTCTCTCTTAGGAACAACGCCTGCAGCCAGTTCACCAGTTTCACCAGTGATCACAGGCAGCCCCTGAGGGTAGTAGCCATAGCCTTCCAGCAGTTCATGCTGTTCTCTACTGTCAACATAGTATTTATCTGCTGCTTTGTAAACCGCATCTTCATATACTGTATGGCAGTCCAGACATACCAGAGTCTGACCTTTGCTTACCCATTCAGCCTTAACGGGAGGATTAGGGCTATGTACGATGGGCAGTGCAGAAACGATTACATTACTGGAACGAACCAGCTGTTCCAGACTTTCTGCTTTCACGATTTTCGCTTTTACCAGGGGCTGTGCTTCTGCAATCAGCGCATCCATCGCTGCATCAAACATGTCGAATACATAAATTGTTTCCAGATCTTTCAGGATGTTTTCAACCATTTTTACGTTCGCTCTACCCTGAATACCACAGCCAATCATACCGAATGTTTTTGCATCCAGATTTGCACCATGTTTAATGGAAACCAGTGCTGTTGCAGGTGTACGAACTTTTGTGATCCAGCTTGCATCCATCATGGACAGCAGATGACCTGTTAATGCATCGTTATACAGAATCTGACAGTTTGTAGGAATGCAGTCAGGGAACTGCGCTTTGTTTGTAGGGAAGTTGGAACCCCATTTGATACCACATGCATACTGTTCAGGCAGGTTTGCGGGCATCGCATGCATCAGAGAGTCAGGCATGGGATGAATGCCGATTTTTGCAGGCATTTCCAGCTGTTTCAAGGAGTAGCCGATCATGCCCTGTTCTGTGGCGTCAATGATTTCCATATCTGTTGTACCTGTATCCATACAGTCCTGTTCACTCAGGTACAGGAATTCCTGACCAATGTTCAGATATTTTTTGAATTCTTCTCTTAAAGCAAGCGCCTTATCCATCTGTTCTTTTGTGTAAACCATAAACACCTCTCCTTTACTTTTAACTAAAACACCTTTTTGAATTTTGCCGTTTTCCTTTCGGCTTGTTTGTATTTTAGCAAATCCAAATTCCGAAAACAAATCCCAGAGGAGTCTTGACAGGAAACTTTTTCCGATTTAAAATACTTTCAGTAGATTTTTTTACAAGAAATCGCTTTTTAAGAAACAAATTACATTGAAACCAATTCAATTCACAAAAAATGTCTTTTGCGGAAACTTTATAAGTTGAGGTGATATTATGTCCGATCTGTCAATCCATACAGGAAAACGTATCAAGCTATATCGTAAAAACAAACAGTTATCACAGGATCAGCTGGCAGAAATGATCTGCAAAAGTAAATCAGCCATTTCTAAATACGAAAGAGGCGCCATACCTATTGATATCGATACCTTGCAGGACATTGCCAATGCTCTAGACATTACTATCCATCAGTTGATCGATATAGACACAAAGAAATCCCATACCTTACCAGGGTTACAGGGATTTTTCAGCAATACTTCTCGTCTATATACCTATTATCTGAACAAAAATAGTTCCCGTATCGTACGAGGCGTTCTAGAAATCAATCAAACAGATGACTGTGAATATTCTACAGTCTTTTACACAGACGTAGTAGATTACGACAATCTTCACCACTGCGCACATCTTTATTTCGGTGACATCCATTATTCAGATAGCTACGTAAATATGTTGCTGAAAAATCAGTCTAATGAAGCAGAACGTATTTTTTTCAATATTGCCAATTCTTTCAATAATAATGCTACCCTTACCATTGGTATGCTTTCTGGAATCTCCAGCAAATACATGGTTCCTATTTCTCTAAAAGTCCTGATTTCTAAATATCCACTGCCAGAAGATGCTGAATTGAAAGAATCCCTTCGGTTTTCCAAAGAGGATTTCACCAGCATGAAACGTACCTTCTGTTTTTCTATTGAAAGACTCATGTAATTTTCAAATAATAAAAAGATAAAGGCATATCCCAAACGGATATGCCTTTACCTTTTTGAAAAGTTTCTCTTTTCTATAAAATCTTATATGACAATTATAAATGATATCCCATTCTAAAATTAAACAATCACATTTCATCAGAAATACATACGGATGATAAAGTATGTTGTAATCAGTAGCATAATGGGCAGAGGGATCGCATAATACCACTTCATCCAAGGTCTCAGTCGCAGTCCCCCTGTTGCACCTTCATTTGCCTCAT
This sequence comes from Anaerotignum sp., assembly GCA_017442465.1. Lineage (GTDB taxonomy): Bacteria > Bacillota > Clostridia > Lachnospirales > Anaerotignaceae > Anaerotignum_A. The sequence goes on from JAFRZQ010000178.1 coordinate 3,141, forward strand.
CCATGAAATTTTTAAATCCATATTTGAATACTACGAACAACAGCATAAACAGTGCACCTAATGTCAGGCCAAAGCCAGATGCCAGGCAATCCAGTGTATCAAACAGACCGAAGTTGCCCAGGAATGTCATACCTGCTAAAGCACCTTCTGCTGCCATATTACGTGTTACCAGAATACTTACACCACATGTTGCCAGCACAACCAGAGTAGAAGCTTTTCTACGGCTCCAGCCCCAACGCTGACCAAAGTTTGCAACGCCAGCTTCCATAACCGCAACGATAGAAGTCAGACATGCAAGGAAAACAGCAAACAGATAAATTGTACCGAAAATTCTGCCGGGAATATTACCCATCGCATTAAACATCTGAGGCAGGGAGATGAAGATCAGACCAGGACCCGCGCTGGGTTCAATACCAAATGCGAACAGGGCAGGAGTTACTACCATACCAGACATAAAT
>JAFRZQ010000179.1 GCA_017442465.1 Anaerotignum sp.
AGGGAGATACTCCCCCTGCACCCCTATTTGAAACAGCATGTACATGCTGTTTCGTATCGGGTTCCAAGGGGGTGACCCCCTTGGTGGGTTTTAGGGCAACGCCCTAAGGTCTTCTTTATCCAATACTAACTTCATCGCCCAGGGGGGCACAGTTGCGTCTGTGTAGTCTTCGTGATAGAAGATGAACGCTGTGTCATAGGCAGGTCTGCGTCTGGGGAAGGTTCCGTAGCCGTCCGTAAAATAGAGTAGCCCCTTCAGGTTCTGGAAGGCTTTCTCCTCGATCAGCTGATCCACATAGCGGAACACGGGGCGGAAATCCGTACCACCGCTGCCCCGCAGCTCAAATTCCTCCATAAACAATGCCAGTTCCTCCGCGGAGGTGATCTTCTTATCCAGCTGCACCTGTGCATCGCACTGGATGATGTGGATATTCACCTTATGGAAGAAGGATTCGCTGCTACTGAGAATCGCGCAGGTCTCCTCAAGGAATCGTTTCACCGTTTCGCCCTCGCAGGATTCGGAGGTATCGATGGCGATGACCAGTTCCTCTACCTTTTTCACTTCTTTATATTCCAGCGCTTCGATCAGGGGCAGGTTGCCATAGAGATTCAGCCCATAGGTATAGAAGATAAAATCGAAGGCATCATCATCCACCCGCATATCCTCTTTCAGGGTCACGAATTTCTGCAAAAACTGTCTGTAATCGTAGCGTTCTCTGTTTTCCACTTTCAGATATTGCAGCAGGTCGCCGGCTTCTTCGCCCATATCCTTGGAGAAGGTCTCCAGATTGGTCTCGGCCTTTTCGCCGATCTCTGTCCATTTCTGCTCCAGCTGCTGCTGTTTTTCATCATCCTGATTATCCTGCTGTTCGTCGTTCTGGTTATCATTGTTGTTCTGGTCATCCTGATCTTCGTTATCGTCTTTTTTATGCTCCCAGAACACATGGTCATCCACCCAGAATTCCAGCTGGAGTTTGCCAAATTCCTGAATGGAGAGGTTTTTCTCCTTCAGCACACGATAGATGCCTTCGGCGGAAAGGACTTTCAGTTCCCGACGGAGCATATCGTAGGTTTCGTTTCGTTTATCGGATACCACCAGCTGCACCGCTTTACTGGGCAGTGAGTCAACAATCGACTCCGTTGCAATGTCACAAGCGAGGTGCCACAGTTCCTCATCCCGATCATTCAGGTGGAAGGGATGGCGGAACAGGCAATGGACAACCATATGCAAATACGCACGATTGACAAGCACCCTATCGCAGAGGTATCGCTGCACCAGATAACGAGGGTTAAACAGGATCTTTTCCCCGTCCGTGCCCACATACATGGAACTCAGATTCATTTCATATTTTAATCCACTTAATGCTAAGTCGAGGAATCGCATCGACAGATACAGTTCGTTCCTTGATGCGCTCAGGATATTCGTCCCGACCTCGATCAGCCGTTTATGTGTCTCATTCATCTTACCACCTCTTTTCTTCGCGGGACGCTGTCCCACACCCTGCTAAGGGGAATCATTCCCCTTAGAACCCCGATACGAAAACGCATGTACATGCGTTTTCAAACGAGGGTCCAGGGAAGTCATTTCCCTGGCGGGAGCTTGAGGGTAGAACCCTCAAAGAGAAAATGTTTTTTTCTTTTTTGCGGGGGCAAAGTGCCTGTGCTGGTAGTCCATCAGGAAGCTGAGGATAGCCGTGCGCCCCTTCTTCTGGGCAATATCCATGACCATCGGCAGGTTTTCCTGGGTGAATAAACCCCAGTCCGCAAAAAGTTTCATTTTCTCGTTTTCGTTTCGATTGATATAGTATTCCGCTGCCCACAGGAAATGGTCGCGGATATAATTCAGATAATTTTCTCTATATTTCTCCTGCATCCGGTAGGGATACTGCAGGCGGTTCATGGCAAGGATCAGCACCGTTTCCGCTTCATCCTCACGCCGGGTCAAATAGAAAATCTCGTCATAGCGTCTAAAATCGATCTCAGAGTTTCCGATGCACTGGCGGAAAATATGCCCTGTGCCATAGTTCACCTGATGGAACTGCCTTGCCGGCGTATCCTCGATATATTCATACTGGAAATCGGGGATGAGCAGTCTGCAGGTTTCCGTTTCACCGTTTTCCTGCGGGAAATCGATAGTCAGATGCAGTTCATGGTTCAGCCCCGCGATCAGATCAGAGATATGCCTGCATCTGCCGAAGGTCATATACTGCAGCGCATCGCAGTTCAGGAACATCCCCATATTCAGGTCTGTCGTCGCAAGAGGAATATTGATCTCTTCCATTTTTCTGCAGTTATAGAAGGCGTATTTGCCGATACGCTCCACGCTTTCCGGCAGGTGCAGTTTTTTCAGACTGCCGCAGTTATAAAAAGCATAATCGCCAATGCCCTTCAGCCCTGCAGGCAAAGTGATCTGCTCCAGCGAAGCACAGCCGTCAAACATCCGCAGGGAAATTTCCTGCAATTTTGCCGGCAGAGATATCCTCTCCAAAGCAGAACATCCATGGAATGCATATGCCCCGATGGTCTCCACAGAATCCGGCAGGAACACACGGCGCAAAGCCTGTCCTTCTGCCATTTCCACAGGGGCTTCCGCTGCAAAAACGATTTCTGCATCCAGTTCATCCATAGGCTCCGCCGCGGGCGCTTCTTCTTTCACAGCAAAGGCTCTCTCCCCGATGGCAACAACAGGGAGCCCGTCGATTTCTGCGGGAATGCGGATCTCCGCACAGCGTCCGTGCAGTTTTGTGATGCAAATGCCGTCTTCCATTTTTCTATATTCAATTTGTACGGATAAAAACGGTTTCATCTGTCAAATTCCTCTTTCATAAATACACTACCTTTTATTATACTTCCCTCTGCAACAGCCTGTCAAAATGTTTCGCTGGAAAGGAAAAATCCCCCTGCTTTCGCAAGGGGAT
>JAFRZQ010000180.1 GCA_017442465.1 Anaerotignum sp.
ATCTGGCTGGTAAGAGAATTGGCTATGCCGGGACAGCCCTTTCTGAAGCGAAAGTAGAATGTATGCTGGAACAGGCAGGCCTTACCGCGGAGGACTGTGAACTGATCGATGTTGGCTTTGACCTTCTGACTGCCATTACGACCGGACAGGTGGACGCTACCATCGGTAATATGGTGAACCATGAAGTACCTCAGCTGGAAGAACAGGGTATCGCAATCAATTACTTCTCTCCCACAGACTTTGGTGTGCCTGAATACTATGAACTGGTATTCCTGGCAGGCAGAGATGCGGTAGAAAATAATCCCGAAAAACTGCAGAAATTCCTGCGTGCAGCTCAGAAAGGCTTTGATTTCATGCAGGAAAACCCCGAAGAAGCCCTGCAGATTTTGCTGGATAACCAGAATGCAGAAAACTTCCCTCTGTCTCCTTCTGTAGAAAAAGCAAGCATGGATGTGCTGCTGCCTGCGATGGAAACAGCGGATGCACCTTTTATGTCTCAGGATGTTGCCGTATGGCAGGAAAATGCAGACTGGCTCTATGAAAGAGGTCTGCTGAGCGAACAGACAGACGTATCCTTTATGGTGGTTGACCTGTTAAGTGAATGATGAAAACGGAAAAGGCAGAACTCTTGTGAGTTCTGCCTTGTTTGTTTTTGTCAGGAGATATTGTTTTCTTTGTCCAGTTTTCTGTTCCTGAAATATAACAGCAGATCGATCCCTACCATGGTCAGGTTCAGGAAATAGAAGGACAGCACATACCATTTTTCTCCGATACAGGCCATATAGGATTCATTGGCAAATTTTGATGCGATCCCGGCAATGTATCCGAAGAAGATCAGGCATAAAAAGCCCAGACTTTTCCCCTTTGCCGTTCTTGCTTTATAGGATTTGATCACATTCAGCGGCCAGGATGCCCCGAAGCTGACGATCATAACGATTTCCAGAAATTCTGCCATATAGATTCCTTCTTTCTGTAAAGATAACCTTATTATAAATGATTATGTGGAAAAAAGCCATGCAGGTGATATAATAAGAACAAGAATCTTATCCCAAAGGGGGATCATGTATGAAAGCACTCATTACAGGTGCCACCAGCGGCATTGGCCGTGACATGGCTGTTCTTTTGGCGAAGCGGGGCATCGACCTCATCATTGCCAGCCGTGATACGAAAAAAATGGAGCAGGTCGCTCGCCGTCTGCCTGTAAATGTAAAAACAGTGACCGTCGATTTGTCGAAAGCATCCGACTGTTATTACCTATATAATGAAGTAAAAAATGAGGATATCGATATCCTCATCAATAACGCCGGCTTTGGTGCCTTTGGCCCCACATGGGAGGTGCCTCTGGAGGTGGAACTGAATATGATCGATCTCAATGTCCGTGCCGTTCATATCCTGACGAAACTGTTCCTGCGGGATTTTATGGCAAAGGACAGCGGCTATATCCTCAATGTGGCATCCTCCGCAGGTTTTCTTGCAGGTCCGCTGATGTCCACATATTATGCCACAAAATCCTA
>JAFRZQ010000181.1 GCA_017442465.1 Anaerotignum sp.
ACGAGGAAGAACAAAAGCAGCCTGCTCTCAGCGAAGGGGAACAGCGTAAAATCGAAAAGGCAGTGGTGCAGAAAAAGAAAACAAAAGCACCAACACCTTATACAGAAAGTTCCCTGCTTTCTGCTATGGAAAATGCAGGCAGATTTGTGGAGGATGAAGCCCTGAAGGAGCAGATGAAAGATAGTGGATTGGGTACACCTGCCACAAGAGCGGCGATTATCGAACGTCTGCTGACAGTAGGATATATCGTCCGAAAAGGTAAAAATCTGATACCTACGGAAAAAGGCATGAAACTGATCGAAGTCGTTCCCATTGAAATGAGTTCTCCTCAGACCACAGGGAAATGGGAAAAGGGGTTATCCTCCATTTCCAAAGGGAATATGACGGAGGAAAAATTCATGGCAAGTATCCGCCGCTATGTGCAGTTCCTGATTCAGGATGCTGCTTCCGGCAGAAGGGCGGATGTGGTTTTCCCGGAAGAACAGATTCGCGGTAAAAAACGAAAAACCAATGCATTTGGGAAATGTCCTGCCTGTGGAAGGGATATTTTGGAAAACACAAAGTCTTTTTACTGTGCCGGATGGAAGCATGGCTGCAAATTTTCCCTTTGGAAAGACAGCCTGACCCCCTATGGACTGACGCTGGACGGTGGCATGGTGAAGCTGCTTCTGAAAAATGGAAAAACAGAACGAATGTCTGTTTCTTTGCCTCAGACAGGCGAGGAAGGGACTGCTGTTTTGATATTGAATAAGGAAAAAGGAAATCAGATTTAATCATGGATTTTACCCGTGAGGTTGCGGAAATGGGAAAGATTTGATATGATTCCATATTGTGAAAGTAAAGTATATTGAAATAGATTGGAGAGTAACATGGATAATATTTACGGTAAGCTGGGCATTTCCCCGGAAGTGGAAGCCTTTGGCAATGAAGTACTGAAAGGTCTGAAAGAACGCTTTGAAAAAATTGATGAAGTGGCAGAATATAATCAGGCAAAGGTTCTGAAAGCAATGCAGGATGAAAGAGTAGACGGTGGTTGCTTTGCGGGCTCCACAGGTTATGGCTACAACGACAATGGCCGTGACAAACTGGAAAACGTTTATGCAAGATGCTTTAACACAGAAGCGGCACTGGTGCGTCCCCAGATCACATGCGGTACCCATGCACTGGCGATCGCGCTGAGTGCAAATCTGGTGCCGGGGGATGAACTGCTTTCTCCTGTAGGTAAACCTTACGACACACTGGAAAAGGTGATTGGTACAGTTCCTTCTCCCTGTTCCCTGATGGAATATGGTGTAAGCTACAGACAGGTGGAACTCTTGGAAGATGGCACATTTGACTATGAAAATATCAAGAAGGCCATCAATGAAAAAACAAAACTGGTAACGATCCAGCGTTCAAAAGGTTATGCTATGAGACCTACCTTCTCCGTAAAGCAGATCGGCGAGCTGATCGCTTTTGTGAAGGAGATCAAGCCTGATGTGATCTGTATGGTAGATAACTGCTATGGTGAATTTGTAGATATCATTGAACCTTCTGATCTGGGTGCAGATATGATCGTTGGTTCTCTGATCAAAAACCCCGGCGGCGGCCTGGCTCCTATTGGCGGCTACATCTGCGGCAAACAGGAATGCATTGACAGATGTGCATACAGACTGAGTGCCCCTGGTCTTGGTCAGGAAGTTGGTGCTTCTCTGGATCTGAACAGATCTCTGTATCAGGGTTTTTTCCTGTC
>JAFRZQ010000182.1 GCA_017442465.1 Anaerotignum sp.
ATATCATAACCGACGGCTTCCATGTGGCCATGCTGTTCCGCACCAAGGAGATTGCCTGCACCGCGGATTTCCAGGTCGCGCATGGCGATTTTGAAGCCAGAGCCGAATTCCGTAAATTCACGGATGGTCTGGAGTCTCTTTTCCGCCGCTTCCCGCAGCATTTTATCTCTCTTATACAACAAATATGCATAGGCGATGCGGTTGCTTCTGCCCACACGGCCTCTTAACTGATACAACTGTGAAAGACCCATGCGGTCTGCATCCTGAATGATGATGGTATTGGCATTGGAAATATCCATACCTGTTTCAATGATGGTGGTGCAAACCAGAACATCGATTTCACCCTCAATAAATTCTCCCATGATGCGTTCCAGTTCCCGTTCAGACATCTGCCCGTGGGCATAAGTCACATTTGCTTCAGGCACCAGATTCTGGATACGGAAGGCTTCTTCACTGATAGATTCCACACGGTTATAAAGATAATACACCTGTCCCCCACGGCTGATTTCGCGGTGGATAGCCTCGCGGATAAATTCCGGATTGCTTTCCATCACATAAGTCTGGATGGGATGTCTTTCCTGAGGCGGTTCCTCCAGAAGGCTCATATCACGAATGCCAGCCAGACTCATGTGTAATGTTCTGGGGATGGGTGTTGCGGACAATGTCAGTACATCCACATTTTCCCGCAGTGCTTTCAGTTTTTCTTTATGAGCCACACCGAAACGCTGTTCTTCATCAACGATAATCAGACCCAAGTCCTTGAACTTCACATCCTTGGACAGGATACGATGGGTGCCGATGAGGATATCAGAAAATCCCCTTTCCATGTTGTGCAGGCTTTCCTTCTGCTGTTTGGGCGTGCGGAAACGGGACAGCAGTTCGATCTTAATGGGATAGCCTGCCATTCTCTGGGTGAAGGTATTGTAATGCTGCTGCGCAAGGATGGTAGTGGGCACAAGGAATGCCACCTGTTTGCCCTCCTGGGCCGCCTTGAACGCCGCACGAATGGCAACCTCTGTCTTGCCGTAGCCAACATCACCGCAGATCAGTCTGTCCATGACCTTGCTGCTTTCCATGTCTTTTTTCACATCTTCGATGGCATTCAGCTGGTCATCCGTTTCCTCAAAAGGAAAATCTTCCTCAAACTCCCTCTGCCATACGGTGTCTTCGCCGTATTCATGGCCCTTTGCCGCTGCACGCTTTGCATACAGATTGACCAGGTCCTCTGCCATGATCTGTACGGCTTTTCTGGCTTTCGCTTTCGCCTTCGCCCAATCCTGACCGCCTAGTTTATTCAGTTTGGGTGCAGCAGAGCCGGTACCGATATATTTCTGCACCATATCCATCTGGTTGACGGGCACAAAAAGGCTACCCCCATCCCGATAGGAAATTTTCATATAGTCCTTCTGGACGCCATCCACGGAAATCTTCTCCAAGCCGCGGAACACGCCAATGCCGTGGTTATCATGAACCACATAATCACCGATATGCAGGTCGGTAAAACTTTCGATGGCTGCACCGTTTTTCTTCCGTTTTTTCTTCTTTTTCTTTTCCTTGCCGCCAAAGAGTTCGCTGTCGCAGAATACGGCAAGGTTGATAAAATCATAGCGGAAACCTTTGGCCAAAGAACCCTTTGCAACCCAGACAGCACCTTTGGGCACTTCTCTTTCCAAATCTTCGATATATACTGCTTCCAACCCCATATCCACCAACTCCCCGGCAATTCGCTGGGCTCTGGTGCCGCTGCCGGCGAGGATGATGGTACGGAAGTTTTCTTTTTTCAGATACTGCAATTCTTCCACGAACAAGTCCGCTCTCTGCTGGAAAGACGGCGTGGAACGGACAGCAAAATCCGCCAGTGCTTTCGGATGGAAATCCACTGTCCTCTGACTCAGCCCTGCAAAAAGGACTGTGGCAAAGCCCTCCATCTGTCCTAAAATTTCGCTGTAACTATAAAGCATATGGCTCTGTCCAGGCAGCAGATACCCCTGCTCGATACGCCCTTTGACAGATTCCTGATATTCCTCCGTCAGGATGTTCATATGCTCGCGGATACGCTCCGGCTCATCGATACAAAGAATAGTATTTTCATTCAGGTAAGAAAGCAGACTGACGGTCTCCTCATAGAAATAATCTACATAGGCACCCACTGCAGGCAAAGTATGCTCCGCACGGAGCAGTTCCGCATCCTCACCGATGTGCTCACGCAGGCGTTCTGCTGCTTCCTCCAGACCTTTTTTCTCCAGATTTTTCAGAACTTTCATATATTCCTTGGTGATACGGTCGGCAGTTGTCACCGCCTGTTCCTCCGTATAGACCATTTCACGCATGGGGAAAATGACAGCCGCATCCAGCTTATCCACGGAACGCTGGCTCTGGGCATCCATACTGCGGATGGAATCGATTTCATCATCCCAGAATTCGATACGAACAGCGTCCTCCGCTGTGAGAGACCAGATATCCAGAATACCGCCGCGGAGAGTGAACTGACCGGGGCTTTCCACCAGTTCTGCTCTTTCGTAACCCATGACCACCAGTTTTCTGGTCAGGTCGGCGATCTCCACGATATCCCCTACCTGCAGTTTCAGCAGGAAAGATGCAAAGACGTCCTTTTTAGGATATTTATCCAGTAATGCTTCCATGGATGCCACGATAACAGGTGTTTCCCCTCTCAGAAGTCGTTCCAGTACCAGGAACCGCTGACGGTTCATTTCCATACTGTGCACATCCGCACTGTAAAAGAGGATATCCTTGGCAGGATAATAGACACAGTCCTTTTCAAAGAAAGACAAGCCTTCCATGATCTCCTTTGCCCGCAGTTCGCTGTAGGTCAGGATACATACAGGTCTGTTCGTGTATTTTTTCAAACTATATGTCAGATGATTTTTTGCAGCATCAATGACCCCGGTCGCAAAAACGGGGGTCTGTTTTTCTTTGATGCTATTCAGTACCTGCTGAAAACTACCCAGTTCCAACAGGGGCTCTGTCAGGCCTTTCATCATTCCGTCACTTCTTTCATGGTTTCTGCGGTCTCCGCAGGTTTCTGTTCTGCTTCTGTTTTCGCTGCTTCTTCTGCCGCTTTCTGTTTTTTCATGGTTTTGGGCTTCTGGTTCACACGGTTCGCTGCTTCCGCAATGCCTCTGGAAAGCATCAGTTCTACACCCTTCACCGCTTTATCCATGCCTTCATCCATAGCAGGCAGGTCGTCTTCATTGAATTTACCCAGAACATAATCGGCTAAATCCCAGCCGCTGGGCTTTTCGCCGATACCCACCTTGATACGGTAGAACTGGTCTGTCCCCATCTGGTCAATGATGTTACGGATGCCATTATGACCGCCGTGGCTGCCTTTTTCACGGATACGCACGCTGCCGCAGGGCAGGCTGGTATCATCAAAGATCACGACAAATCTTTCCTGAGGGATCTTGTAAAAATTCACGATTTCACGCACGCTTTCGCCGCTCAGGTTCATGAATGTCTGGGGCTTCACCAGAAGCACTCTTTTATTGCGAATCATGCCGTCGCCCACGAAGGCTTTGTTTTTGAATTTGTCTACTTTGATATCATATTTTTCCGCCAGACGATCAATGACCTTGAACCCAACGTTATGCTTGGTTTCTTCATACTGTCTGCCGGGGTTACCCAGCCCAACGATGCAGTAAAATTCCTGCCCCTTGGATTCCTGGTTTCTGAATCTGTCAAAAAGACCCATATTCTTCCTCCTTATCTGAAACACAACGAAAGGCTCTAATTTATATCAATTAGAGCTGTTCGTTCCATATTCTGTTCTGTTTTGGAGATATTATAGCATAGAAAACGCAAGAAATACAACCGCTGCGAAAGCTATTCATAAGCCTTACGGCTTATTCATGCGTTTGCTACGCAAATCGATGCCACAAACAAAAGGCACAGAACCTTGCAAGCAAATTCTGTACCTTTCGTTCATGCCACCGTCTTTCTCCGCTATATCGCAAAAAAAGTGGACGTTTTCACGTCCACTTTAGTTATCTAATATGTAATTAGATTATTTTACTTCGTTAACCAGTTCAGCACCAGCCAGGAATGCTTTGTAGTTGTCCAGAGTGATCAGAGCCATCTGTTCCAGAGCATCAA
>JAFRZQ010000183.1 GCA_017442465.1 Anaerotignum sp.
AAATTTCGCATCCAGACCCAGATAATCTGCCACAGTCTGACCCAGATCTGTGAAGCCCTTTCTGATGCCCAGATCCACGCCTTCTTTTACAGGGTTGCCGCAAACCAGTACAGGAACATATTCACGGGAATGGTCTGTGCTGGGCGTTGTGGGGTCACAGCCATGGTCTGCTGTGATGATGAGGATATCCTCATCCTTCAGCTGTGCCATGATCTCAGGCAGTTTGCCGTCAAAATATTCCAGTGCCCCTGCATAGCCTTCCACATCGTTTCTGTGACCGTAGATCATGTCTGTATCCACCAGATTTGTGAACAGGATGCCTTCAAAGTCATCCTTCATATACTGGATGGTTTTTTCGATACCGTCAGCATTGTTTGTGGTGTGGTCTGCCTTTGTCATACCACGATGTTCGAAAATATCTTCGATTTTACCGATGGCAACCACTTCCATGCCTTTTTCCTTGGCCAGATCCAGAATAGTCACACCTGTGGGTTCCAGAGAGAAATCCTTTCTGTTCTTTGTACGGGTAAAGCCTTCTGCTTCACTGCCAATGAAGGGACGGGCAATAACACGGGCCACACCATGTTCCCCTGTCAGGATCTTTCTTGCGATACCACAGATCTCATACAGTCTTTCCAGAGGGATCACATCCTCGTGAGCTGCGATCTGGAATACGCTGTCTGCGGAAGTATATACGATGGGATAGCCTGTTTTCACATGTTCCGCACCCAGATCCTGAATGATGACAGTGCCGGAAGCAGAGTAGTTGCCCAGTGTTTTTGTGCCGATGGCTTCTTCAAAGGCATCCATCACATCTTTGGGAAAACCTGTTTCTGTGTATGTGGGGAAAGGTTTTGCCGTTACGATCCCTGCGATTTCCCAGTGACCTGTAGTCGTATCCTTACCGATGGATTTTTCACCCATCTTACAGAAGCAGCCCTTGGGTGCATCCACCTTACCCAGCAGGTGGATATCTTCCCCCTGAATGTTGCCCAGACCCAGTGCCGCCATATTAGGCAGGCTGGTTTCAGGTCTTGCCTTTTTGATATTTACCAGTGTGTTGCTGCCAACATCACCAAAATCTGCCGCATCGGGCAGTTCACCAATACCGACGCTATCCAGTACGATGATAATTGCTCTTTTCATATGTCAGTCCTCCTGTCTTATGATCTTCCAAATCAATGGCGGCTGTTCTGTCGCCTTATTTCCTTCTATTGTAATGGCCTTCTGCAGGAAATCCGCCGCAGAACGGCATTTTTCTTCACTTTCACTATACACTACAGCCAGCGTTTCTCCTGTTGCAATTGCACCACCTGTACGTTTTTTCATGATAATTCCGGCTCCAAAATCCAACGGCTGTCCTTTGAACATACGACCTGCCCCCGTTTCCTGAGATGCACGTCCGATCATGGCTGTATCCATTTTGGTGATATACCCGCTGCATTCCGCTTTTACCTCCAGTTTCACCTTAGACAGGGGCAGCAGGTCATAATTTTCAATGATATTTACATCGCCGCCCTGCTGCATAAGCATTTCCCGGAACTTAGCCAGCCCTTTGCCATTTCTGATATTTTCCAACAAAAGTGCTTTGCCTTCTTCTTCTGTATTCACCTTACCTGCCAACAAAAGCATATTTGCCCCTAATGTCAGGGATACCTCCAGAAGATCTCCGCTGACGTTGCCCTTCAGCACTTCTATAGCTTCCATCACTTCCAGACTATTGCCGATATACATACCCAGAGGCTGGTCCATGCCGCTGATGACCGCCGTCACCTTTCGGCCTACATGTCTACCCATATCCGCCATGGTGGTCGCCAGTTTTTCCGCACTTTCCAGATCTTTCATGAAGGCACCACTGCCGCATTTCACATCCAGCACGATGCCGTCTGCACCGGCTGCGATTTTCTTGGACATGATACTTGCTGCGATCAGAGGGATGCTGTCCACCGTTCCTGTTACATCTCTGAGGGCATACAGATTCTTATCCGCAGGGGTCAAGTCGTCCGTCTGGCTCATCAGAACGATACCGCCCTCCCTGCCAAATTGCAGGGCCTCTTCCTCCGTCACATCCACACGGAAGCCGGGGATAGATTCCAGTTTATCGATGGTACCGCCGGAAAAACCAAGGCCGCGTCCGCTCATCTTCACCACAGGCACGCCCACAGAGGCCACCAGAGGGGCAAGGATCAGCGTTGTGGTATCTGCCACGCCGCCGGTACTGTGCTTATCCACCTTAAAGCCTTCTACAGAGGACAGATCGAACATTCCTCCGGAATTTGCCATTTCCATGGTCAACTGAGCCGTTTCCTCCGCATCCATGCCTTTCAGAAGGATCGCCATCAGCAGGGATGATATCTGATAATCAGGCAAAGAACCATCAGTCACCCCTTTTACAAAAAAGGAAATTTCTTCCGATGTCAGCTTGCCGCCGTCTCTTTTCTTGATAATGATATCCACAAAGTTCATATACATCCTCCTTTCGGAGCTTCTGCACATAGTTCTACTTTTTCATTTTACCACAAAAAACATATGTTTACCACAAAAAGAAAAAGGACATCCCATCGGATGTCCCTTGATTCTCGCTTTTGATTACAGGCTGTTTACCAGTCTTGTCAGTGTAGATTTTTTTCTAGCAACTGCGTTTTTGTGGTAGATACCTTTCATGTATGCTCTGTCAATTGCAGAGATAGCACCTTTCAGAGCTACTGCAGCTGTTTCTTTGTCGCCAGCGTTAACAGCAACGATAACTTTTTTCATAGCTGTTTTAACCTGAGATTTGATCATTTTGTTTCTCAGTGTTTTTTTGTTGATAACTTTGATTCTTTTCTTAGCGGATTTGATATTAGCCAATGTAATTTCCTCCTAAATAATAATGATTTGTGGTTTTCTTCGGATATTCCTGAGAATATCCCTTTTTCTACTTACTATTAACCACCTGTGAGGGCTTCTCCCTCCGAACGGCTGGGGCTTTTTTCACACTCTCTCGAGCACCCCGTGGTTAACTCAACAGATATATATTACATGATGAATCCAAATAAGTCAATGAATACTTTTCAAAACAACGAAAAAAAATAATCAAAAAATCGAAAGGCTGTGAGCAAATGTACCAAACAGACAGGAAAAATGCCCCTAACTACTTCTCCATCCGCACCGATCTTGCCATTGAAGCCAGAGAACTGGCCCAGCAGGAGGCCAGACAGGCTGACCATCTGGAAGGCGTAGCGGTGAAAACAGAAGAAAATCCTGATTATTTTCTGACCCATGTAGAGATCCATTCCGAAAAGGGAAGCCGGCTCATGGGCAAGCCTATGGGCAATTATATCACACTGGAGGCAGAAAAGCTAAAAGAAAATGACGCAGAATGCCACGAAAAAATCATCAAAGTTTTAGCGGAAAATATCCGTTCTCTTGCACAGTTTGACGAAGAAAGCTGTATCCTTGTGGCAGGGCTGGGCAACTGGAACATCACGCCGGACGCTCTGGGGCCGAAAGTTGTCTCCAAGATCCTTGTTACCCGCCATCTGCAGGAAACATTACCGGAGGAGATCGAAGAAACCGTTCGCCCTGTGGCCGCCGTCAGCCCCGGTGTTATGGGCATCACAGGCATCGAAACAGGAGAGATCATCAAAGGCATCGTGGAACGGCTTCAGCCCTCCCTCCTTATTGCCATTGACGCCCTCGCCGCCCGCCGCTCCAACCGTATCAATGCCGCCATCCAGCTTTCCGATACCGGCATTTCCCCCGGTGCCGGTGTGGGAAATAAAAGAATGATGCTGGATCAGGAAAGTCTTGGCATCCCCGTCATCGCCATCGGTGTGCCAACTGTCGTAGATGCCGCCACGCTGGTCAATGATACCATGGACAGGATCTTGGGAGAAATGATGCAGCAGACAGAAAAAGGCTCCGCTTTCTTCCAGACCCTGCAGTCTCTGGAGCAGGAGGAAAAATATCAGATGATCGCCGATATTTTAGGGCCATATACCGGCAATATGTTCGTCACACCGAAAGAAGTGGATGCCGTGGTAGACAGGCTCGCCAATATCATCGCAAACTCCATCAATATCGCCATCCATCCCGGCGTCACCATGGATGATATCAATAAATACACTTTCTAAACGAAAAAAGCCCTGACTTTTTTGTCAGGGCTTTTTGGTATCTTAATTAGGAAAGTTTTTAGAAAACCTTGGTTTTCTGAATAAACACTTACAGTGCTGTTGCTGCTTCGATCAGTTTCAGTTTCATCGCACTCAGCATATCAGACAGGTCAACAGGAACGATATCAGGGTTTTTCAGACGTTTCTGTTCTTCCCACAGAGTGTCTTTTTCCTTGTTGCAGTATGCCTGAATATCCATTGTTTCGGGACATTCATATACCAGCTTGCCATCCACGAAAACAGGTACCAGCAGTTCTCTCAGCTTGAATGTGCCGGCAGGCAGCTGCATGCTCTTCCATTTTGCATTTGTATCATAGATATGCAGATCCATATCTTCTGTAAACACTTCTTCATCCAGTGCCAGCAGGTCTGCCTTGATCTTACCTGTTTCCTTGTCATAGATACGAACGATCTTCTTGATACCGGGATTTGTCACCTTTTCTACGTTGTTGGACAGCTTGATCTTAGGTTCAAAGTCGCCGTCTTCATTTTCTTCTGCCGCCAGTTTATATACGCCGCCGAAGGCAGGGCAGTCATCAGATGTGATCAGCTTTGTACCAACGCCCCACAGATTGATGGTGGAACCCTGCAGCTTCAAACTCATGATCAGATTTTCATCCAGATCGCTGGATGCAGAAATAATGGCATTGGGATAACCCGCCTCATCCAGCATCTGTCTTGCTCTCTTGGACAGATACGCAAGGTCGCCGCTGTCCAGACGGATACCATAACCTTTTTCAGGCAGTGTGCCTTTCGCCTTCATTTCGTCAAATACCTGAATGGCATGGGGTACACCGCTCTTCAATGTATTGTATGTATCCACCAGGAAGATACATGCATCGGGGAACAGTTCCGCATAAGTCCGGAATGCTGTCAGCTCATCAGGGAAACTCATTACCCAGCTGTGGGCATGGGTACCTTTTACAGGAACGTTATACAGTTTGCCTGTCAGCACGTTGCTTGTTGCTGCGCAGCCGCCGATCATGGCCGCTCTGGCACCCAATGTACCTGCATCGGGCCCCTGGGCACGGCGCAGACCGAATTCCAGAACGGCATCGCCCTGGGCTGCATGTACCACACGGGAAGCCTTTGTCGCGATCAGGCTCTGGTGGTTAATGATATTCAAAAGTGCTGTTTCGATCAGCTGTGCTTCGATAATGGGTGCTTTGATCCTCATCAGAGGTTCATGAGGGAATACAACTGTGCCTTCGGGGATCGCGTATACTTCACCTGTAAAGCGGAAATCCTTCAGATAGCCAATGAAGCCCTCAGAGAAAATATGCAAACTTTCCAGATATGTGATGTCTTCTTCTGTAAAGCGCAGATCATTCAGATATTCGATGGCCTGCTGCAGACCTGCCGCAATGGCATAGCCGTTGCCGCTGGGGTTCTTTCTGTAGAACAGGTCGAATACTACCTGTCTGTTATGTGCGCCTGTTTCATAGTAGCCCTGCATCATAGTCAGCTCATATAAGTCTGTCAGCAGTGCAAAGTCTCTACCTTTCATTTCAAAGTCTCCTTTTTTTCGGGGGGCAGGGTGATTAGAACTATACTTTTTGAACACATCCTGCCGATCACTTAATATTGCCACAAAAAGTACATGGTTAGTCTGATTATACACACTTTTTGCCAGAAAAGCAAGCCCACGATACTTTACATATGTCTTGTCATATCTGCATGCATTTTTCTGTATACAACATACTTCCTTTTTTCCCACAAAAAGGGCTTTACAATGCATTTTTCTAACGTTATAATGGACAGGTAGTTGTATATCAGAAACACTGTGATGGAGACAGTATATATCCTCAGACTGACTGCAGAGAATCGGCGCATGGTGGAAGCCCGATGTCAGGGAAGATATGGAAGATCACTCCGGAGTGGCAGACCGAACAGATTACTCAGTAGACTCTGCCGTGGCCCGCGTTAAGGGAAAACATCATGATGGTGATGTGTTGAGTTGGACGGCGAAACTATGCCGTCAAATCAGGTGGTACCGCGAACCCTTTCGTCCTGTGTGGATGAATGGGCTTTTTTCATTTTACGGCAAAAAAGCGGCAGAAACCGCACCATCATATTTTTACAGAAGACAGCAGAAAAGTACAAAAGAAAAACAAAAATCAAAAAATCAAATTCTTTTAAGGAGGAATTCAAATGTACGACAAAGTCCCCAATAACATGAACTTCGTCGAAAGAGAACTTGTTGTTGAAAAATGGTGGAAAGACAACGACATCTTTGGCAAAAGTATCAAAGCAAGAGAAGGCGCTCCCGTATTCACATTCTACGATGGCCCTCCTACAGCAAACGGCATGCCCCACATCGGTCATATCCTGACTCGTGCCATCAAAGACCTGATCCCCCGTTACAAAACAATGAAGGGCTACAAGGTTCTGAGAAAAGCCGGCTGGGATACACACGGTCTGCCCGTAGAACTGGAAGTTGAAAAACAGCTGGGTCTGGACGGTAAAGATCAGATCGAAGGTTACGGCGTAGAACCCTTCATTGCAAAATGTAAGGAATCCGTATGGAAATATGAAAACGAATGGCGTAATGTATCTGACCGTGTTGGCTTCTGGGCTGATATGGATAATCCTTACGTAACATACCATAACGAATATATCGAATCTGAATGGTGGGCACTGAAACAGATCTGGGACAAAGGCCTGCTGTACAAAGGTCACAAAGTAGTTCCCTACTGCCCTCGCTGCGGTACAGCACTGTCCTCCCACGAAGTGGCTCAGGGCTATAAAGATGTAAAAGAAACATCCGCTATTGCAAAATTCAAAGTGGCAGATCAGGAAAACACATACTTCCTGGCATGGACAACAACACCCTGGACACTGCCTTCCAACGTAATCCTGTCTGTAAACGCAAAAGAAACATACGCAAAAGCAAAATATCAAGATTACTATGTAATCATGGCGGAAGCCCTGATGGATTCCGTTCTGGGCGAAGGCAACTATGAAGTAGTAGAACGCATGAAAGGCGGCGACCTGGAATACGTAAAATATGAACCCCTGTTTGACTTCCAGCCCAACGGCGAAGATTTCAAAGGCTACTTCATGACATGCGATGACTACGTAACACTGACAGACGGTACAGGTATCGTTCATACAGCGTATGCATACGGTGAAGACGACTACCGTGTATGTAAAAAATACGGCGTAACATTCTACCAGAACGTAGACACAAACGGTCACCTGAACTCCATCGCTGGTCCCTTCGAAGGCCTGTTCGTAAAAGATGCTGACCCTGTGATCCTGAAATATATGGAAGAAAACGGTTCCCTGTTCGCAGCTCTGCCCTTCGAACATAACTATCCTTTCTGCTGGAGATGTGACACACCTCTGCTGTACTACGCAAGAAGCACATGGTTCATCGAAATGACAAAACTGCGTGACAGACTGGTTGCAAACAACAGAACAATCAACTGGTATCCCGATAACATCAAAGAAGGCCGTTTCGGTAACTTCCTGGAAAACGTTATCGACTGGGGTCTGTCCCGTGAAAGATACTGGGGTACACCACTGCCCATCTGGGAATGTGAATGTGGCCACAGACACACAATCGGTTCCATCGCTGAACTGAAAGAAATGTCCCCCGACTGTCCCGAAGAAATCGAACTGCACAAACCCTTCATCGACGCGGTTCACATCACATGCCCTCAGTGCGGCAAGCTGATGACTCGTGTTCCCGAAGTAATCGACTGCTGGTTCGACAGTGGTGCAATGCCTTTCGCACAGTGGCACTATCCTTTTGAAAACAAGGAAATCTTCGATGAAAACTTCCCTGCAGACTTCATCTCCGAAGCAATCGACCAGACACGTGGCTGGTTCTATACTCTGCTGGCAGTTTCCACTCTGCTGTTTGACTGCGCACCCTTCAAGAACTGTATCGTTCTGGGTCATGTTCAGGATAAAGACGGCAGAAAGATGTCCAAACACATCGGTAACGTTGTTAACCCCAACGAAGCACTGGGCAAACAGGGTGCT
>JAFRZQ010000184.1 GCA_017442465.1 Anaerotignum sp.
CCGCCTTCTACGTTAGCCAGCAGTTTGCGATATCTTTCTTCATGTTCTTTTTCGATCTTGCCTACTGCTTCGAACAGGTATGCAATGCGGTCGAAGCCTTCTTCTCTTGCTTCTTTCGCCATTCTGTCATACATGTCTGTCCATTCGTAGTTTTCACCTTCAGCAGCGTCCAGCAGGTTTGTTGCTGTATCAGGGATATCGCTGTCATGCAGCAGTTTGAACCAGATTTTTGCATGTTCTTTTTCGTTGTTTGCTGTTTCTAAGAACAGAGCAGCGATCTGTTCATAACCTTCTTTTTTCGCTTTGGAAGCGTAGTATGTATATTTATTTCTTGCCATGGATTCGCCTGCGAATGCTTCCTGCAGGTTCTTTTCTGTTTTTGTACCTTTGATGTCAAATTTCTGCATAATCTTTTCCTCCTTAAAATGATTTATACTCTCTCTAATTGATAATAATTCTTATTTAATATCTTGTATAAATTATATATCTTTGATAGGGAATTGTCAATAGGGATTTAGAAAAATTTTCATGTTTTTTTTATGGGAATAAAAAAGCCGTATATCCATTTTAGAATATGCGGCGAATGGGTGAATTAACCCAGTAATTTTACCAGAACTGCTTTCTGGGCATGCAGTCTGTTTTCTGCTTCGTCAAAAATTTCATCAGCATGTTCTTCGAATACTTCTGTAGTGATCTCCTGTTCGCGATATGCAGGCAGGCAGTGCTGCACCATGGCGTCGGGTTTTGCTACAGCCATCAGTTCCTTGTTTACCTGATAGCCTGCGAAAGCAGCTTCTCTTGCTTTCTTTTCATCTTCCTGGCCCATGCTGGTCCAGCAGTCTGTGATGACAACATCAGCATCCTTCGCTGCTTCCATGGGTTTGTCTGTCAGGATGAAATGATCGGGGTACTGGGCAGCAAATGCCATAACGGAAGGATCGGGATGGTAGCCTTCGGGGCAGGCAACGTGAACGTGCATACCAACCTTCAGACCGCCGACAATCAGGGAGTTCGCCATGTTATTGCCGTCGCCGATGTAACACATGGTCAGGCCTTCCAGTTTGCCCTTGTGCTCACGGATGGTCATCAGGTCCGCCATGACCTGACAGGGATGGCTGAAGTCGGTCAGACCGTTGATAACGGGGATGGAGCCGTATTTTGCCAGATCTTCCACTTCGGACTGCTCAAAAGTACGGATCATGATGCCGTCCAGCATACGGCTCATAACACGGGCTGTGTCCTGGGTAGGTTCGCCGCGGCCGATCTGAGAATCCTTCGCGCTGATGAACAGGGCGTGACCGCCCAGCTGATACATACCTGTTTCAAAGGAAATGCGTGTGCGAGTGGAGTTTTTTTCGAAGATCATGGCAAGGGTTTTGCCTTTCAGGAAATGATGTTCCTTGCCTTCTTTTACATATTGCTTCATAACTGCCGCCAGATCCAGCAGTTCGTAGATTTCTTCTGTTGTTACGTCTAACAGCTTGAGGAAATGTTTCATATCTATCATCCTTTCGAGAATGTATCGTTTCGCCGACATGAAATCAGACAAAGTCTGATTTCGTATAAAGTTCTTTGTTCCTCTTTCTTTCAAGAAAGAGGATGGGTCTGGGCAACGCCCAGTAATATCAAATCTTTTCTAATGTTTCTTTCAAAATAGCTAAGCCCTTGTCGAGTTCTTCATATGTAATATTCAGCGGAGGCAGCAGACGCATCTTATGTTTTGCTGTCAGCACCAGAAGGCCATTATCCATCAGGGTATTCACGATAGGCTTTACGTCTGTATCCAGTTCAATGCCCAGCATCATACCCATGCCGGCAACGTCTGTTACATGCTTCATCTTCAGCAGTTCAGATTTGATGTATTCGCCTTTTTTTGCTACTTCTGCCAGGAATGCATCGTCCATGCGGTTCAGGATCTCCACCGCACCGGCACAGACTACGGGGTTGCCGCCGAAGGTGGAGCCGTGGTCGCCGGGAACCAGTACTTCTTCTGTTTTTTCGCCAAACAGCACTGCACCGATGGGTAAGCCGCCGCCCAGACCTTTTGCGGAGGAAACCAGATCGGGCATAATGTCAAACTGCTGATAGCTGTAGAAGGAGCCGGTTCGGCCAATGCCTGTCTGTACCTCGTCTACGATGAACAGGATGTCCTTTTCCTGACATGCCTTGTAAACCGCCTGTACGTATTCCTTTTCCAGTGGAAGAACGCCGCCTTCGCCCTGTACCATTTCCATCATAACGGCACAAACATCATCAGTGAGTTTTCCGAGAGTGTCGTCGATGTCATTGGCCTGTGCGAAGACGAAGCCATCCACAAATGGAAAGAAGAAATTATGATATGCCGACTGTCCCGTTGCCGAGAGGGCAGCCATTGTTCTGCCGTGGAAGGAGTTTTCCAGAGCGACGATCTTGCTTCTGCCTTCGCCGTATTTCTGGAAGGAGTATTTTCTTGCGGCCTTGATGACGCCCTCATTGGCTTCTGCGCCGCTGTTGCCGAAGAATACTTTTTTCATGCCGCTCTTCTCGCAGAGCAGCTTTGCCACCTGCACACAAGGGTCTGTGTAGTACAGGTTGGAGATGTGCTGGAATTTATGCAGCTGTGCGGTTACTGCGGCCACCCAGCCTTCGTCTGCAAAACCCATGGAGTTTACGCCGATGCCGCTGGTGAAGTCGATGTATGCCTTGCCATCGGGGGCATAGCAGGTAGCACTTTTACCGTGGGCAATGGCAAGCTGATAGCGGCCATAGGTATGCATCACATATTCGTCGTCCAGTTTTTTGATATCTTCAAAGGTCATAATATCCCTTCTTTCTTTCGTTTATTGGAAGTTCGTTGCTGCGTTTTACTCAGCAACGAACATTGTGCCGATACCTTCATCAGAAAAGATTTCGATGAGGATGGAATGTTCGATCCTGCCGTCGATCATAACGGCTTTCTTTACGCCGCTTTTTACGGCTGCTTCCAGACTTTTCACCTTCGGGATCATACCGCCGGAGATGATGCCTTCTTCCATCAGTCTGGGGATATCGTCCATTTTTACCAGAGGGATGAGGGAAGTGGGATCATCCACATTATGGAGCAGGCCGGGGATGTCTGTCAGGGTGATGATATTTTCCGCCTGAAGGGCTGCAGCGATCTCAGCCGCTGCTGTGTCCGCGTTGATGTTATATACATTGCCTTCTGCGTCGGTACCCACCGTTGCGATGACGGGGATATAACCGTGGTGCAGGGCATGGTTGATGGGTGCAACGTTGATCTCTGTGATATCGCCTACATAACCGTAGTCGCCTTCCAGTTTTTTCGCCTGGATCATGCCGCCGTCGATGCCACACATACCGATGGCTTTGCCGCCCAGCTGACCGATCAGGGAAACCAGATCTTTATTGGTCTTGCCGGAAAGCACCATCTGTACCACTTCCACCGTTTCTTCGTCGGTGTAGCGCAGGCCGTCTACGAATTTGGAGGGGATATCCAGTCGTTTCAGCATACCGCTGATTTCAGGACCGCCGCCGTGGACGAGAACAACGTTGATGCCGACCAAAGTCAGGAGGATAATATCGCTCATTACGGCTTTTTTCAGTTCAGGATGGATCATGGCGTTGCCGCCGTATTTTACGACAATGGTTTTGCCGTTGTATTTCTGGATGTAGGGCAAAGCGGCTGTCAGCACCTTTGCCTTCAAGCTATTCATATTACTCATATTTACCTCCTTTTTCTTGGGACGCTGTCCCAAACCCTGCAAGGGGAATGATTCCCCTTGACCCCCATTTGCAAAAGCATGTACATGCTTTTGCGGTATCGGGTTCCAAGGGAGTGACTCCCTTGATGGGGGGCAGGGGCAAAGCCCCGCATTATGTGCGGTAGTCGCCGTTGATTTTCACGTAGTCGTAAGTCAGGTCGCAGCCCCATGCGGTTGCGGTTGCGTCGCCCTGTTTCATGGTGATTTCGATATGGATCTCTTCCTCTAAAAGGATCTCTTTCGCGATTTCTTCGGAGAATTCTACCCCAGCACCGTTCTGGCAGACCAAGATGCTGCCTTTAGGAGAGGAAATATCCACCTGAATATCGTCCACGGCGAAATCGCCTTCTGTATAGCCGATGGCACAGAGGATTCTGCCCCAGTTGGCATCTGCGCCGAACATCGCCGCCTTTGTCAGGCTGGATGTGATGACGGATTTAGCAATGGCTTTTGCCAGAGGGATGGTAGGCGCGCCGGTTACGGTGCATTCCACCAGTTTTGTTGCGCCTTCGCCGTCACCGGCGATCTTTTTCGCCATGGATGTGCAGATTTCTTTGACAACTGCTACGAACAGGTCGAAATCTTCGCCTTCTTTATCAATGATGGGGTTTTCCGCCATGCCGTTTGCCATGATGGAAACCATGTCGTTGGTGGAGGTATCACCGTCAACGGAAACCATGTTGAAGGTATCGTCTACGGCCAGTTTCAGGGCTTTCGCCAGCATTTCGGATGTGATGGCTGCGTCTGTGGTCAAAAAACCCAGCATGGTCGCCATATTGGGATGGATCATGCCGCTGCCCTTTGCCATAGCGCCGATTTTAACGATTTTGCCGCCGATCTCGATTTCATAGGCTTCTTCTTTGGGTTTGGTATCTGTGGTCATGATGGCATGAACGGCATCCAGATTACCGTCCTTGGAAAGGATGGGTGCCAGTGCGGCGATGCCTTTTTCGATGGGCTCGATGGGCAGCACCAGACCGATGACGCCTGTGGATGCCACGATAATATCTTCGGGTTTCAGGTTCAGGGCTTTTGCCGCCAGATCGCACATCATCTGGGCTTTTTCCACGCCGTCAGCGTTGCAGGTGTTGGCGTTGCCGCTGTTGCAGACCATCGCCTGGGCCATGCCGTCGGCGATATTTTTCTTTGTTACGGTGATAGGTGCGCCATATACCTTATTCTGTGTATAAACCGCTGCTGCTGTGCAGGGCACTTCGCTATAGATCATAGCGAGATCTTTTTTTTCTGTGTTGTTATTCTTTACGCCGCAGTGCAGGCCGCCGGCGATAAAGCCTTTGGGTGCGGTCACGCCGCTAGTTATCTTTTTCATATGTATACCTCTCTTTCTTGAGGACTCTGTCCTCAAACTCCTGCAAGGGAAATAATTTCCCTTGACCCTTAATTTGCAAAACCATGTACATGGTTTTGCGGTATCGGGTTCCAAGGGGATGATCCCCTTGGCGGGGGTTGAGGGGGCAGCGCCCCATCAAATAAGTCCGGTTGTTTCGTCGAGTCCTAATACGATATTCATATTTTGTACTGCCGCGCCGGATGCGCCTTTGCCCAGATTGTCGAATACGCTGATCAGTGTCATTCTCTCGTCATTGCCCTGCAGATACAGTGTCAGTTCGTTGGTATCGCTCAGGGGATTGGACGCCAGGAAGTTGGTAGGCTCTTCCTCCACACTGATGAGTTTTGCATCCTTATAATAATCCTTCAGCATTGC
>JAFRZQ010000185.1 GCA_017442465.1 Anaerotignum sp.
ATCTGAAAGAAGAAGGCTTCGACTATATCATTCTGGACTGCCCCGCAGGTATCGAACAGGGCTTCAAGAATGCCATTGCCGGCGCTGACAGAGCCATCGTTGTGACAACACCCGAAGTTTCCGCAGTACGCGATGCCGACAGAATCATCGGCCTTCTGGAAGCACATGAACTGAGAAATCCTGTACTGATCCTGAACAGACTGCGTATCGATCTGGTACAGCGCGGTGAAATGATGAATATCGAAGACGTGGAAGAAATTCTGGCTATCGATATCCTGGGCGTTGTTCCCGATGACGAAAGCATCGTTATCGCAACAAACAAAGGCGAACCCGCTGTTACTTCCACAGAATCCAAAGCCGGTCAGGCTTACAGAAACATCGTTCAGCGTCTGCTGGGTGAAGATGTACCCATCATGACATTCGAACAGGCACCCGAATCCTTCATGGACAAGCTGAAAAAGCTGTTCAAGAAATAAGCCGCATCGAAAGGAAGTGTAACGATGGATTTCTTTAGCTTTTTCAAGAAAAAACAGGCCCCTGCTTCCGGCAGCGTGGCAAAAGACAGACTGAAACTGGTTCTGGTACATGACAGAGTGAACTGCTCCTCTCAGGTACTGGAAATGCTGAAAACAGATATCATCAAGGTAATTTCCAACTACATGGAGATCGACACAGAAGAACTGGATATCCAGATCACACAGACACAGTCTGAAGACAACAACGGCACTGTTCCCGTTCTCTACGCGAACATCCCTATCAAGAGCATGCGTAAAGTAAACCACGACTGATGCTCTCTAAACCAAAGACGAATACGAAAGACCTTCAAAACCGAAAGATTGCTCCGAGCGTTTGAAGGTCTTTTCGGGTTCATTGGATACTGCCCGCAAAACGGACAGCATCCAATGAATCTGAATATAAAGGAGTATTTTTATGAACCTCAGAAAATACTTTCAGAATCTGGATTGGTGGCTGATCGGCGCCGTATGCCTTCTGGTATGCTTCAGCCTGGTCTGTATCGCCAGTGCGACCCATGTGAACCTGGGGGAATCTTCTTCCAACGTGGTCAAGCACGGGGCTTTCTTCCTCATCGGGCTGGTACTGATGATCGTTGCCGCCAATGTAGACTATGAATATTTCTCACAATTCCATATTCCGATCTATATCGCAAATATCCTGCTCCTGGTGGCAGTTCTTCTGATCGGTTCCGACGTCAAAGGTGCGACCCGCTGGATCGCGATTGGCCCACTGACCATTCAGCCTTCCGAATTTGCCAAGGTCATTATGATCTTCTGTCTGGCAAAGGTCATCACCCTGCGGCATAAGGAACTGAACGAGATGCGTACCATCATCCTGCTCACCGGTATGCTGGCCATTCCTCTGGTGCTGATCCAGAAACAGCCGGCCCTGTCTGCCAGTCTGGTTCTGGTGGCTATCTTCTGTATCGAATTGTTCATTGCAGGGCTGGACTGGAAATTCATCCGTACAGTACTGATCATCGTGATCCCTGTTATTGCGCTGATCCTGGTCGATGTTTCTCTGGAAGATCCATTCTTTACGGATAAGATCTTCAAGCCCCACCAGTTCAACCGTATCCTGTCCTTCGTAGACCCCAGCCGTGATGCCAATCTGTATTATCAGACAGAAAAATCCATCTCTGCCATCGGCTCCGGTCAGCTGACAGGCAAAGGATTATTCAACGGCACACTGAACCAGCTGAGCTACCTGCCGGAACCCCATAATGACTTCATCTTTTCCGTTATCGGCGAAGAATTTGGCTTTCTGGGGTGTATATTTGTCCTCGCCGTATTGCTTTTTATCGTATTTCGTTGTATAGTAGTAGCAACATCGGCCAGGGATCCCTTCAGCCAGTTAGTTGCTGCGGGCATCGCCGGCATGTTTGCGTTCCAGACTTTTGTAAACGCAGGCGTAGCCACAGGCATCCTGCCGAATACAGGTATGTCACTGCCATTTGTCAGCTATGGCGGCTCTTCCATGTGGACGAATATGGTCGCTATCGGTCTGATTCTGAATATCAGAAAAAAAGAAACCAAATCACTTTTTGAAGGAGGGTCTTTATGAATATCGGTTTGATCGCCCACGATAACAAGAAAAAATTGATGGAAAATCTCTGCATCGCATACAGACATATCCTGTGCAAGCATAACCTTTTTGCTACAGGCACAACCGGACGTCTGGTGGAAGAAGCGACTGGCCTCTCTGTACAGAAATACCTTTCTGCAAGACTGGGCGGTGAACAGCAGATGGGTGCACAGATCGCCAATAACGATATCGACCTGATGATCTTCCTGCGAGACCCCGTTTCCCCCCACTCCTATGAATCCGGAGTAAACTCCATCCTGCATCTGTGCGATATGCACAATATCCCTCTGGCAACAAATCTGGCAACAGCAGAAGTGATGCTGTTGGCTCTGGACAGAGGCGATCTGGACTGGAGAAACGTAATGAAATAACG
>JAFRZQ010000026.1 GCA_017442465.1 Anaerotignum sp.
GGCTATTATTCTGTGTTTGGGGATGCAAAAACATGGGTGGAGAAAGGCTGGGTAGACTATATCGTCCCTCAGATATACTGGGAGCAGGGTAATGCCTATGCAGACTATGAAACGCTGGTAAGATGGTGGAGCGATGTGGTCAAAGGCACAGGGGTAGATCTGTATATCGGTCATGGCATCTATAAGGACGTTGTTGCTTCTGAAATAGAAGAGCAACTGAAAGTGAACGAAAAATATAATGTCAGCGGCAGTTTCTTTTTCAGTCTGAGAGACCTTCTGAATAACAGACAGGGCTGTGCGGATGCAGTCAAAGCGTATTATGAAGAAGTGGATAAACCTGAGGTTCCTGTCGTTCCTGACGTACCTGAAGTGCCTGTAACAGTAGAAAAGAAAGTGGCTTATGCCGCAAGGGCAAAGGTAACTGTAGATGGAAAGCCGGTGGAATTTCAGACCTATACCATTGATGACTATACATACTTCAAACTGAGAGATATTGCTTCTGCTATCAACGGCACATCCAAGCAGTTCATGACTTTCTGGGATGAAGGTACTCAATCTATTCAACTGGTGCGCCGTGCGCCCTATACTTCCGCAGGAAGCAGTGCAGTGGGAAAATATAGTGATACGATTGCGACTACATCCACAGCAAAACTGTATTGTGATGGTGTGAGAAAGAGTGTCAGTGCATATACCATCAACGATTATACTTATTATAAACTCCGTGATATTGCTCAGCTCATCAATATGGGCGTGACATGGAATGAAAGCACCATGACCATTGGTATTGAGACAACACAGTCTTACGAATAAGAGGGAGGAATTTTTTTATGAAATGGAACGAAGCGAAACTGAGATACGATAAACTGGGCCCTAAAGTAGTGGAAAATCTGAAGAAGAGACATTTTGATGCGTACTATGTCAGCACAAAGGAAGAAGCTATCGAAAAATTCTTTGAACTGGTACCCAAGGATCATGTGGTTTCCTGGGGTGGTACCTGCACGGTGGATGAGCTGGAACTGAAGCCTATGCTGAGAGAAAAAGGCTATGCGGTGATCGACAGAGATGAAGCAAAAAACATGGAAGAACGTATGGACATCATGCGTAAGGCTCTCCTGTGCGATACTTTCCTGATGAGCAGCAATGCCATTTCCGAAGACGGACAGTTATTTAATATCGACGGCAACGGTAACCGTGTGGCGGCAATGTGCTTTGGCCCTAAGAGCGTTGTGGTCATCGCAGGCATGAATAAAGTGGCAAAGACATACGAAGATGCAGTGGTTCGTGCCAGAACATACGCTGCGCCCATGCGTGCCCAGTCCTTCCCCGGCATCCAGACTCCCTGTATGGTAAACGGCAGCTGTGCAGACTGTATTTCCAAAGACAGTGTATGCGCCTATATGGTAACAACAAGAGTTTCCCGCCCGGCAGGCAAGATCAAAGTCATTCTGGTGGGCGAAGACCTTGGTTTCTAATGGAGGTTAGAGATGTCTATTTTTAAGAAATTACAGGAAAAGAAACAGGCAGAACGGATCCGTAAATCTGAAATGATGCAGGGGTTTACCATGCAGGCGGAGCTGAGTGCAACCATCGTTAGCGTGAAAATGCTGGATGGTGATGCGGAAAAGACTAATTTCCTCGTAGAATATGCCAGCGGCGAAAAGAAAGAGGAAATGGTGGAGAATCGTTCTTCCAGATTTGCGGAATTGAGTATGTATCTGGGATAATTCAGGATATGCTGAGGTGATAAAGCTGAAAGTGCATAAAAAGAAAATGATCGTACCGATCGTGGTTTCGGTTATTGTGATATTGTATTATATGGTTTATTTTGGCTTTCTCATAACGATGCTTGATGGTTTATGGAAATATATTCTGGGGGTCATTCCTTTCGTATTGTCCATAATCATGGTTAAGGTTTGTAGGGAAAGAATCAATGAGATAAAAGGAGGAGAAGAGGATGATCTTAGTAAATACTGATTATATCAGCGGAAAAGAACTGGAAATGCTGACCATCGTAAAGGGCAGCACTATCCAGACCAAACATATCGGCAAGGACATTTCCCAGAGTTTCAAAACCCTGGTAGGCGGTGAACTGAAAGAATACAATAACATGATGAATGAGGCAAGAGCACTGGCGACAAAGAGAATGGTTGCGGAAGCGGAAGAACTTGGCGCAGATGCTATCGTGAATGTTCGTTATGCTACTTCTGCCATTATGCAGGGGGCTGCGGAAGTGATCGTATACGGTACTGCGGTGAAATTTGTAAATAAATAAAAAGAACAGGACTATGGATATTTCCATAGTCTTTTTCTTTCGTAAATTTTAAGAAAATAATTCTATTAGCACTCTTTACAAGTGAGTGCTAACAATGTATAATAAGTCCAGTGGTTAGGAGAAGAACCCAATGGTTAAGATAGATTGAAAATAGATTTTAGGAAGGTGAATGGATTTATGAATATGCAGAAATTTACCCAGAAATCTCTGGAAGCCATCCAGAATGCCCAGTCCAGCGCCATTGAATACGGCAACCCCATGCTGGATCAGCAGCATCTGTTACTGGCTCTCCTGCAGCAGGAAGATGGCCTTATCCCTCAGCTGCTGCAGAAAATGAACGTGAATGTGAACGGCCTGACACAGGCTGTGGAAAAGGAAGTAAAGAAAATGCCCCGTGTCAGCGGCGGCCAGATCCGTGTTTCCGCTGATCTGGAAAAAACATTGACAGCGGCGGAAAAACTGGCGGAAAACATGACGGATGAATATGTTTCCGTGGAACATATCTTTATGGCAATGGTGAATGCACCCAATAGCACTTTGAAGGAACTCTTCCGTCAGTATAACATCAATAAGGAAGACTTCATGAAAATGCTGGCGACCGTCCGCGGCAATACCCGTGTGACCAGTGATTCTCCCGAGGCAACTTACGATGCACTGAAAAAATACGGCACCGATCTTGTAGAAAAGGCAAGAAGCAAGAAACTGGACCCTGTGATTGGTCGAGATGATGAAATTCGTAACGTTATCCGTATCCTGTCCAGAAAAACAAAGAACAATCCTGTCCTGATTGGCGAACCCGGCGTTGGTAAAACAGCCATTGCCGAAGGTCTGGCTCAGAGAATTGTCAAAGAAGATGTTCCCAACAGTCTGAAGGATAAGACCATTTTCTCTCTGGATATGGGTTCCCTGATTGCAGGTGCCAAATTCAGAGGCGAATTTGAAGAAAGACTGAAAGCGGTCCTCAACGAAGTGAAGAAAAGCGAAGGCAAGATCATTCTGTTTATCGATGAACTGCATACCATCGTCGGTGCAGGCAAAACAGACGGTGCCATGGACGCAGGCAACCTCTTGAAGCCCATGCTGGCAAGGGGTGAACTGCACTGTATCGGTGCAACGACTTTGAATGAATACAGACAGTATGTGGAAAAAGACCCTGCTTTGGAACGCCGTTTCCAGCCTGTTCTGGTCAGCGAACCTACGGTGGAGGATACCATTGCCATCCTCCGTGGTCTGAAGGAAAGATATGAAGTTTACCACGGTGTAAAAATTCAGGATCAGGCCATCATTGCGGCGGCAACTTTGTCCAACAGATATATTTCCGACCGTTTCCTGCCCGATAAGGCCATCGACCTTGTGGACGAAGCCTGTGCCATGATCCGTACGGAAATGGACTCTATGCCTATGGAACTGGATATCATCCAGAGAAAGATCATCCAGCATGAGATCGAAGAAGCGGCTCTGAAAAAAGAGGATGACAAACTGTCTCAGGAACATTTGCAGGAAATTCAGAAGGAACTGGCAGAAATGCGGGATGAATTTGCGGCTTTGCAGGCAAAATGGCAGAATGAAAAGGACGCTATTGGTATCGTGCAGAAACTGCGTGAAGAAATCGAAGATGTTCATGCGGAAATCGAAGCGGCAGAACGCAAATATGACCTGAACAAAGCGGCAGAACTGAAATACGGCAAATTGCCTCAGCTGCAGAAGGAACTGGAAGAAAAGGAACGCTTTGCGGAAGAAAACAGTGGCAAAAATGTACTGCTGAGAGATAAAGTTACTGATGAAGAAATCGCCCGCATCATTGAACGCTGGACTGGTATTCCTGTATCCAAACTGATGGAAGGTGAAAGAGATAAACTGCTTCATATGGAAGATATCCTCCACGAAAGAGTTGTCGGTCAGGAAGAAGCAGTCACAAAGGTTTCTGAAGCCATCCTGCGCAGCCGTGCAGGCATCCAGAGTCCCAACAGACCTATCGGTTCTTTCCTGTTCCTTGGCCCTACTGGTGTAGGTAAAACGGAACTGGCGAAAACCCTGGCGGAATGTCTCTTTGATGATGAAAAGAACATGGTTCGTATCGATATGACCGAATATATGGAAAAATTCAGCGTGTCCCGTCTGATCGGTGCCCCTCCCGGATATGTGGGCTATGAAGAAGGCGGCCAGCTGACAGAAGCAGTACGCCGCAAACCATACGCTGTTATCCTATTTGATGAAGTGGAAAAGGCCCACCCCGATGTGTTCAATATCCTGCTGCAGGTGTTGGACGATGGCCGCATCACCGATTCTCAGGGCAGAACGGTGGATTTCAAAAACACTGTCATTATCCTGACCTCCAATCTGGGTTCTTCTTATCTTCTGGAGGGCATTGATGAAAACGGTGAAATCACTGATGATGCCAGAATGGCGGTGGAAGGTATGTTGAAACAGTCCTTCCGTCCCGAATTCCTGAACAGACTGGATGAGATTGTCTTCTATAAACCACTGACAAAAGACAATATCACCCATATCATTGATCTGATCATGAAGGATCTGAATGGCCGTCTGGCGGACAAACAGCTAAAATGTGAACTGACAGAACGTGCGAAAAACCACATCATCGAAACAGGCTATGACCCTGCCTTTGGTGCAAGACCCTTGAAACGACTGGTACAGCGTCATGTGGAAACGCTGCTGGCAAGAAAGATCATTGCCGATCAGGTGGAACCCGGTGCAGTGCTGACGGTAGATGTAGATGAAAACGAAAATTATATCGTGAAATAAAAGAAAGCCGTGCATAAGCACGGCTTTTTTACGGAAGGGTTCGGGAAACCGAAAGGGTTTCCTGAGTGGAACCCGCAGGGCGAGCTTTGCTCGACCGAGGAAAACAGGCTGTCGCCTGCTGATAAGCAGGCTCAGATCTGTTTGGCATCTGTTTATCAACTCGAAATCCCGATTTCGAGTTACGCGGAAGCGTTATTCAATTACGCGGTCTTTCCCGATGACCCAGCCTGCAACCAGCAGGAAAGCGTTGCAGCCGATGAGGATCAGCATAGGGATGGTCCAGCTTTGCGTACTGTCGAAGATCTTGCCAAAGAATACAGGGCCAATAGCTGCCAGAAGATAGCCTAAGCACTGGGCAGTACCGGACAGGTTGGAGGCGTCTTCGCCATTTTTCGTACGCAGACCAAAGGCTGCCATGATAAAGCTGATGCTGCCGCCGGAAGAAAAGGCACAGCAGACGATAGCCAGGATCAGCATGGGGATGGAGTCAGCCAGGAACAGGATCGTTGCGCCTAATGTATAGCCAAAACCGATCAAAGCACCCAATGCAGACTGATTTTTCATTTTGCCTGCGAAAATAGGAACGATAAAGGAGGTAGGGATACCCAGCATCATGAAGGCGGAAACGAACAGGCCTGCTGTGGCGGAATCGAAGCCCTTTGCCTGAATGATGCTTGCCATCCATGCAGCGAAGCCATAGAATACCAGAGACTGCACGCCCATATACAGGGTGATCCACCATGTCAGGGGACTGCGGTAGATGTGACTGCTGCTGCTGGAGGAACTGCCTTCATCGGCGATCTGGATGTCTTTGTTAGGCAGGCAGATCAGGAAGGTAGGAACGGAAAGGAGCAGCCATACACTAAGGGCAGCCTTCCAGCCGAATGCCACCGCGATAGGGATACTGATGCCACTGGCGATGCTGGCACCGACGGACAGGAAGGTGCTGTAAAGGCCTGTCATCAGGCCCAGTTTTTCAGGGAAATATACTTTGATGATGGCAGGAGGAAGAACATTGCCTACAGCGATGCCGATACCGACAACGGCTGTGCCGATATACAGACCCATACCGCCGCCGAAATTACGGATGATAATGCCTGCGATGAGAACCAGTAAGCTCATCAGCAGTACATGACCTGCACCAAATTTTTTGCAGAGCGTACCCACAAAAGGGGAGACTGCTGCAAAGGCCAGAAGGGGAATGGTAGTCAGCATGCCGGCGCCGCTTCCGGAAAGACCAAGATCTTCCTGAATGAGGCCAACCATGGAGCCGACGCCGGTAAAGGGGGCTCTCAGATTACAGGAAACCAGCACGATGGCAATGGCAAGGAGCGTTAATTTTTTCTGTTTCGTCATTGTTTTTCCTCCAGATATCAGTTTTTTACACATAATTCACTAATGTACAGGATAGCAAAAAAAGCAGTAAAAATCAATGCGAATAAATGTATGGGTACAATGATTAAAATTGAACCCATACAATTTACATATAACAGACGGAAAAGGTGGTTTGCTGAATTTTGGTGTGATACAATCAAATCATCAAAGAAATGAGTAAGGTGGTTTTACAAATGAGAAGCGAAACATCGATCAAAACACTGACAAAAATGGCAATGATGGCAACGATCACCTTCGTTGGCATTTATGCGGTAAAGGTACCTGTACCAAACGGTTATGTGCATATTGGGGATTGTATGATCTTTTTGAGCGTACTTTTGCTGGGAGCCAAAAGAGGTGCTCTGGCAGGCGGCATCGGCGCAGCAATGGCAGACCTTCTGGCAGGCTATATGCACTGGGTATTCCCCACATTTATCATAAAATATATCATGGCAGTCATCATGGGGCAGTTCGTGGAAAAAATCATGCCGACGATGAAATGGAACTGGCTGATCGGTGCTGCTGTGGGCGGAATTGTCCAGATCATTCTGTATTTTGTGGCAGATACGGTGATGTTTGGCATGGCACTGGGTATCGCGGATATTCCGGGCAATGTGATCCAGACTGTGGCAGGGATCATCCTGACCGGTGTGATGGTAGGATTGTTCAATAAATCCGGTATTATGGGCAGACTGAAGGATATATAAAAAGAATGGGTCTATCTGAAAACAGATAGACCCTGTTTTTATGCTTCTGTTTTTGTGGCTGTTTTCGCAAAATGGCGCAGGGCGCTCATGGTACGGATCTCACTGCCGTTTTCCGTAATGGTCTGTTTCACATCCTGGGGCAGGTCTTTATAAAAATTTTTTGCCCGTTCATTGTTTAACAGCATATCAGCC
>JAFRZQ010000186.1 GCA_017442465.1 Anaerotignum sp.
AGATTGTATTACGAAAGAGATCTGCTTTACCGCAGTTATTATAAATTTGTACCCAAGGGTATGGATATATTACTGAAAAAACCTGTGCTGGCAGATATTGAAGTTGGCGACAGAACAAAGATCCGCGGCTGTATGGTAGATATTCTGCTGGATGACATGAAACATCTGGATGGCACGGCATATCTGGATACTATGACAAAGAGCATGGAACTGATGCACAGGGCAAGAATGCAGCGGGACGGTATTTTCCTTTCCGCATCCACAGACCTTCATGAAAGAAAGGTTTTCTTTGAACAGAATGCATCCAGAGCGATGCAATTCTCTGTAGATCTGATCCACGCTTATGCAGAAAACAGTCTGCTGGCGGATAATGATTTCATCATGATGCTGCATGCAGCGGAATTTCAGTACGGCGTTTCCGGTGTGAAGGAAATGATGACGCCTTATATGTATTCGGAACAGGAAAGCATTCTGGAGCCGTATACAAATGCACTGGCAAAAGCCAAGGTACGTATCGCCATGACAGAACAGACCCTGCGTCTGATTGGCGGAACAGTCTATACAAGATATATTGGTTTCCTTTCCGGCGGGGAAATGGTCGGCAGCCTGAAACTGTACGAAGGGCTGGATGCCTACCCCGAAACAAAGCGGAAACTGATGATGGAAACGGATGCGCTGTTCCAGAAGGGGCTGCAGCTGTTCTATTCCAATGACTTCTATCTGGCAAGAAATACCTTTAATGAAGTATTGAAACTGAATGAACAGGACCATATCGCAAGATGGTATCTGTTCCATTGTGAATATCATCTGAACAATCCCGATGCGGAAGTGACTTATGGATTGTTTGAAAATGAAGTATCTTTATAAAAATTAGGATCAAGACAAACTGAGGAAAGGAGGATCGGAAGTGAATAGTTTATTTCAAGGCTTTTTGAATGCTCTTAAAGCCCGTATCACACCTATTTGGACAAGGATCCGACTGTTCACCAATCCAACTTATCTCAAAGGTGAGGTGCTGCGGCGGCTGATTCATTACTTCCGTAAGATGACGGATGTAAGGCCGAGGGATAAAAAAGATTATTACGGCTTTTTCGGCTGGCTGGTCAGCAAGCGTCTGGCGTTTCTGATCGTGATCTGTGTCGGGATGTGTGCAGCCTTTTATATCACGGTAGTGCAGCCTTTATCTGTATTTACCGCAGCAGACGGCATCAAGACCTATTCCTACAACTCCATTCCTTTGCGTTTTACAGAAGGTAAGGTTCGTATCCTTGCGAAGTCTGATTATCTGGCCTATGAAGGGATGGTAGCCGATGGGTATGCGGAAGGGCAGGGAATATTGTTCCGAAAGGACGGCTCTACGGTTTACGAAGGACAGTTTGAAAAAAGCGAATTCCATGGGACGGGCATTTCCTATTATCCCACAGGTCAGGTGCAGTATAACGGCACATTCCAGCATAATGTTTACAGCGGTACAGGCAGGCTGTTCCGCGAAAACGGTTCTCTGGAATATGAAGGGAATTTCCTGGAGGGTATGAAGGAAGGCGAAGGCACCCTTTATGACGGCGGCAATAATAAGATTTATAAAGGAAGTTTTTCAAAAGGGAATCTGCTGTATACAGATTTTTTGGGGAAAAGCACCGCGGCTGCAAATCAGATGTATGTCGGCCCCAAAACGGTCTATACGGATGATACCTATTTTGTAGTGGATATGGCGGATATCGATGCGGTTTACTACGGTGTACAGGGGGAAGAAAATCTGGCGGATGAAGTGATGGTAGAAGGGGTTTATGTCCTGAAAGACCATTTCGCATACGGCACAGAAGAACTGACCCATGTGGCGGAGGTAGCCCAGATCATGGGGGATGCCATTTACGAGGGCAACGCTTATCTGATCACGCCGGAAGCGGTTTCTGTACATATCATGAATCAGACGGAACTGGCACTTCATGGCGATGTGGCAGGGAACTGGGAACAGTATCTGACAGATGCGGTGATCGTAAACGGTTATGACACAGGCTACAGTGTATATATTTATACTTATGTGATGGATGATCTGAGATACACCTTCTTCTGCAAGGACAGAAGCGGACAGTTTGAAATGTATCTCATTGAAAAACAGGAATAATCGAAGAAAGGAGGAGGGCATACAGATGAAAAAGTGTATTTTGAAAAAAGGCATCAGTCTGTTTCTGTGTACAGTCATGCTGACAGGAACCATGATCGCGGCACAGCCGGTGCAGGCAGCCCAGTATACCCTTCTGCTTTCCCAGGCGAAGACTATTGCTCTGGCCAACAGTGATTCCTACAGACAGATCAAGAGTAAAATTTCCTTAAAAGAAGTTTCCTATAAACAGGCTGTAAAATCCATTCAGCTGAAAATCAAGAATAAGACTACATTCCGCTGGTCACCGTTGCTTTCCTTTAAATTCCCTGAAAAACTGAATTTTGAGGATGAAAGCAGTATGGTTTACAAGCCTGCTCAAATCCAGAATGATATCACCAGTCTGAAGCATGACCTGACGGACGAGGTGTTCCGTGTATATGAAAGCACGGAGCAGGCCTATGTGAAGGCATATACCCTGCAGGAAAAAGTGGCTTTCGAAGAAGAACAGCTGGAAGGTCTGCAGAACACACTGGCAAAAAACAAAGGCAGACTGATCCTTGGTCTCGCAACCCAGGCGGATTTGGATGCCATGGAGAAAAATGTAACAGCGGCTGAGGAAAAACTGGCGGCTGATATGAAAAGTTTTGAAAATGCTAAAACAAAACTGGGGGATCTGCTCCATATGGATGTGACCACCAGATATACACTGGTGAATCCTTATATTGACGCGGAGATCCCCAGAACGAAGCTGGATGATCTGGTGCAGTATACACTGGATCACGATCAGGCTTATTACGAAGCGAAAATGGCAACGGCTCTTTCCATGATCCAGCTGGAAACCAACTATAATCTGATCAAAAGCCAGTATGGCTCCAAGGCAGGCCGTATCAGTCCTTATGTGCAGACAGTTATGAGCGGCGGGAAGGTGGACAGCAGCGCTTTCAAGAC
>JAFRZQ010000187.1 GCA_017442465.1 Anaerotignum sp.
GAACAGAGTCTTATCCCGCACAGCTTTCCGGCGGACAGAAGCAGCGTGTAGCCATCGCTAGGGCATTGGCAACAGAACCGAAGGTGCTGCTGTGTGACGAAGCGACTTCTGCCCTGGACCCCAACACAACAGCGGGGGTTCTGAAACTGCTGAAGGATATCAACGAAAGACTGGGCATCACCATTGTGGTCATTACCCATGAAATGAGTGTTATTCAGGAGATCTGTGACAGAGTTGCCATTATCGATGGCGGCCTTATTGCAGAAGAAGGCACTGTGGAAGAAATTTTCCGTAACCCGAAAACAAAGATCGGCCAGGAACTGGTGCTCCATGAAGGCACCAACAGAGAAGCCTATACAGGTAAATTGCCTTACTGCTATCGCTTGGTATTCAAGGGCGGCAGCGAAAATGAACCTGTGCTCGGTCAGATGATGATCGAAACAAAGGGCCTGGTAAATATCCTGGCGGCCAATACAAGAACCATCGACGACGAAGCCTTCGGTCAGATGGTACTGCAGTTCCCCGAAGAAAAAGAACTGAGAGAAAATATGATCCAATATCTGAGAGACCGCGGTGTCGTGGTAGAGGAGGTAGAATATGTTTAAGGACGGTATGCTGGCACTGGTCGGCACAGGTTTTTGGGAAAGCATCTATATGACGCTGATCTCTACATTTTTTGCATATGTCATCGGGCTGCCCCTGGGGCTTTTGCTGGTGGTAACGGATAAGGATGGCATCAAGCCAGTTCCCTGGCTGAATACGGTTTTGGGTACGATCATCAATGTGGTACGTTCCGTTCCTTTCCTGATCTTGTTTGTGACTATCATGCCTTTTACAAAGGCCGTGGTCGGTACGACCATTGGCCCTAAAGCGGCTATCATCGCTTTGCTGGTAGCAGCAGCGCCCTTTGTAGCCCGTATGGTGGAATCTTCCCTGAAGGAAGTTGAAAAGGGGGTTATCGAAGCGGCTCAGTCCATGGGAGCCTCTCCACTGCAGATCATGACAAAGGTGCTTCTGCCGGAAGCAAAGCCTTCTCTCTTGGTAGGCAGTGCGATCTCCATTACAACGATCCTGGGTTATTCCGCAATGGCAGGTTTCGTTGGTGCCGGTGGTTTGGGTGCGATCGCCATTAACTATGGTTACCACCGCAGTCAGGAAGATATCATGTATATCATGGTCATCCTGCTGGTCATCATCGTACAGGTATTCCAGGAATGCGGTATGAGGATTTCCAAAAAGACAGACAGAAGACTGTGATTCCTGAAGGGATTTACATATAAAAAGAAAGACAAGAAGAGAAAATACATTTTACAAAACAAGGAGGAAACAAACATGAAAAAATTCTTTGCAATCTTACTGACAGGCGTATTCACACTGGGTCTGGCTGCCTGCGGCGGCTCTGAACCCGCAGCAGATGCGGACGGCATCACACTGAAAGTGGGCGCATCCCCTACACCCCATGCGGAAATTCTGGCTGTGGCAGCAGAAGAACTGGCAGCACAGGGCATCACACTGGATATTATTGAATTTACAGACTATGTACAGCCTAACCTGGCACTGGACGGCGGCGATCTGGATGCAAACTACTTCCAGCACCTGCCTTATCTGGAAGGCTTCAACGAATCTGACGGCACAGACCTGGTTTCTATCGGCACCATCCATTATGAACCCATGGGCATCTATGCTGCAGGCGAAATCGATCTGGCATCCGTTCCTGAAGGTGCAAAGGTAGGTATCCCCGTTGACCCTACAAACGGCGGCCGTGCACTGCTGCTGCTGGAAGCGAATGGTCTGATCAAACTGAATCCTGAAGCTGGTATCGCTGCAACAAAATTGGATGTTGTGGAAAACCCTCTGAATCTGGAAATCGTGGATATGGAAGCTGCACAGCTGGCAAAATCTCTGGGCGATCTGGACCTGGCTGTTATTAACGGTAACTATGCACTGTTAAACGGTCTGTCCATCGAAGAAGCACTGGCGATCGAAACAGCTGACTCTCTGGCCGCAGAAACATATGGCAATATCGTTGCAGTAAAAGCAGGCAATGAAAATGCACCCGGTTTGGCTGAACTGGTGGAAGTACTGAAAGGCGAAGCAGTTGCAACTTTCATCAACGAAACATACGCAGGTTCTGTAGCAACAACAAAATAAAAAATGACATGAAAAAGGGCGACCATTGGTCGCCTTTTTTCATGTTGAAATATTATTGTTTTCCAGTAGAACCAATGCCGCCTCTATCTGCATTATCCAAAGATTCTACTTCATCAAACACCAATGCAGGCTGATGTTCGAAGATACGGAACTGGCAGATACGGTCATTCACTTCGATAACAGTATCCCGCAGGGCATAGGCAGGCATGAACCACTGGTCGTTGTTTCCGCAGTAGCTTTCATCCACGATGCCGCAGTGGTTGGTCTGGATGATGCCGTAATTCTTGAATGTGGAGCTGCGGGGCACGATATGCGCTTCATAGCCCTTGGGCAGCTGCATGGCGATTCCCAGAGGGATCAGCTTGAATTCGCCGGCTTTCAGTTCGATGCGTTCTGCGGAGCGCAGGTCGATCCAGTCGGATTTGCCGTCGATGTAGCGCAGTTTTTCAA
>JAFRZQ010000188.1 GCA_017442465.1 Anaerotignum sp.
CTTTCTTATAACACAGAAAAAAGCATACGGCTGGCTACGTATGCTTCTCGCTGCATTGAAAATGAAATTTTAATGACATTGCGGTACTCTAAGAAATTTCAGAATGATATATCCCTGCATGAACCCATCGGCACAGACAGAGATGGAAATGAAATCGTTATGCTGGATGTGATCAACAGCAATACACCCGACTTTGCAGATCAGCTGGATCACTCCATCAAATCCCAAAAGATGCTGCAGGCCATAAGGAATAGATTAACAGCAAGGGAACGGACTGTCATCATCCTCCGATATGGTTTATGGAATCATAATATCCTGACACAACAGGAAATCGCCTCCAGATTGGGGATTTCTCGTTCCTATGTTTCCCGCATCGAAAAAAAAGCCTTAAAAAAACTAAATGCTGCATTACAGGAATAACAGGGCAAAGCCCTGCTACATAAATAAAAAAGGTCTGATTTCTCAGACCCATTTAACACATAATTATTTGAAATGACTGCCATCAGCAATGATGCGCAACGCATTTTTCAGTGCTGCAACTTCCTCTTCCGTAAAACATTTCAGAACTTCTTCATTTACCTCATCAATGATTTTTGTGATAGGTTCCTGCAAGGCTCTGCCTTTTTCTGTAGGAATCACACGCACTTCTCTTCTGTCTTCCCTGTTGATCACACGGTCGATCAGTCCTTTTTTCTGCATTCTATCCAAAACCCCGGAAATCGTAGAAGTTTCCAGACATAAAATTTCAGAAATCTGTTTCGGTGTCGCAAAATCCCTTTGCCACAGGCAACTTAATACACCATACTGGGATGGAGTCAGATCATATTCAGAAAGTTTTCCGCTCAAATACTGGAAAACTGTATGCTGTGAAGTTGTCAGTAAATAGTTAATACATTGTGTTAGTTCCATATTATTACCATTCTTTCTAAAAATTCTCTTATAGGATAGACCTTTTTCTTAAGAAAATCAAGGTTTATTTCATATCTGCAGGAATTTTACGCAGCATATCATATTTCTGAACAGGTTTGCTGAATTTCATTTTCAGGATCTCCTGTGGATGAGGTGCAGACTCAACAGATTCGCCATCTGCATTGATCAGTTCTGTTACGATCATGGAATAGGAATCACCTTTCGCAGGCATCACTTCGATTTCTTCTCCTACAGAGAATTTATTTCTCTGTTCTACCACCGCATAGCCTGTTTCAGGATCCCAGTCCTCCTGTACCATACCAATGAAATCATATTCACGGATGTAGGAGTTATTTGTATACACCTGCTGGTTGCCGTCTGGTTTGCCATAATAGAAGGCTGTTGTGTACTCTCTGTGGCTGGCTTTGGATACTTCCGCCAGGTAATAAGGGATCCTTTCCTTATACAGTTCAGGATCTTTATAGTAGTCGTCAATGGCCTGTCTGTATGCCTTTACGACCGTACCTACATAGAAAGGTGTCTTGATTCTGCCTTCAATCTTCAGGCTGTAGATACCGGCCTCTTCAATATCAGGCAGATGTTCGATCATACAAAGGTCTTTAGAGTTATAGATATATGTGCCTCTTTCGTTTTCTTCGATGGGCATATATTCACCGGGTCTGTTTTCTTCCACCAGATAATATTTCCATCTGCATGGGTGCGCACATTCGCCTTTGTTAGAATCTCTGCCTGTCATGTAGTTACTCAAGAGACATCTGCCGGAATAGGAAATGCACATCGCACCGTGTACGAATGCTTCGATCTCCATATCTTCGGGAATATTCTCACGTACTTCTCTGATTTCCTGCATGGAAAGCTCGCGGGCAACCACAACACGCTGTGCGCCCAGTTTATACCACATCTGGGCAGATTTATAGTTTGTATTGTTCGCCTGTGTAGAAACATG
Organism: Anaerotignum sp.; assembly: GCA_017442465.1. Classification (GTDB taxonomy): domain Bacteria; phylum Bacillota; class Clostridia; order Lachnospirales; family Anaerotignaceae; genus Anaerotignum_A. The sequence goes on from JAFRZQ010000188.1 coordinate 1,877, forward strand.
GATCTCCATATTGGGAACGGCTTCTTTCGCAACAGAAAATACACCCAGATCAGAAATAATCAGTGCATCTACACCAATAGATTCCACAGCTTTGAAATATTCTGCCATGCCTTCGAAATCCATATTATGAGCGAAAATATTCGCTGTTACATATACCTTTACACCATGTTCATGGGCAAATCTTACCCCTTCAGCCATAGTGTCGATATCAAAGTTTTTCGCTTTGGCACGAAGACCATAGGCTTCGCCGCCGATATATACTGCATCCGCGCCGTACAGAACAGCGATCTTCAGTTTTTCCAGATCGCCTGCAGGTGCCAGCAGTTCCAGTTTCTTTTTATTCTGCATCGTCTTCTCCTTCTTCGAATTCTTTGAATTCAACTTCTTTCTTTTTATAGCACAGGGCAACACCATCGCCGATAGGTACAATGGATGTTTCCAGTGCTTCATGGTGGGAAATATCCCACAGGAAATTTCTAAGTCTTTTATGGATGGTTCTCTGTCTTCTGGGCACACTGAAGCGAGTCTGTGCAATGGTACCACCCTGCAGAACGTCATCCACGATCAGCAAACCGCCTACACGCAAAAGACGCAGGCAGTGAGGCAGGAACGCCTGATACTGACCCTTTGCCGCATCCATAAAAATCACATCGTAGGGGCCTTCCAGAGTAGGGAGGATGTTTGCCGCATCCCCTTCCAGAATTTTGATCTTATCTTCCAGACCCATGCGTTTGATATTTACACGAGCATCCTTTAACATCACTTCAAAACGGTCGATGGTAGTTACTGTACCGTCTTCAGGCAGGAACTGACACATCATTCCGGCAGAAAAGGCAACAGCTGTACCAATTTCCAGAATATGTTTGGGTTTCTGCATGGTCAAAAGCACACTGATAAAGCGCGCCACTTCAGGAGGCACGATGGGCACATCTGCCGCCATGGCTTCTCTCTGGATCTCCCCAAGAACACCGTCAAACAAAGGCTGTACCGTACGCAGATAAGCGTTCATGGTATCATCAGTTACATAATTCATTTCATTCTCTCCTATTTTTTACTGTGCGCTGGCATTGTATGCCGCCTTCGCATTCAGGAATTCATCATAAGTTTCGCAGTATACATGGTTATCTCTTCCAACCGCCTCAACGACATAATACAGATATTTATGTTCTTCCGGATAAAGAGCCGCCTTAAAGGATGCCTCACCGGGGTTGGAAATAGGGCCAAGAGGCAGCCCATAGTTTTTGCGGGTGTTGTAAGGGGAATCGATATTCAGGTCTTCCTGTGTCAGTTCACCGGCTGTTTTACCCACTGCATACAGAACCGTCGCATCAATACCCAATGTCATTTCTGTTTTGATACGGTTATACATAACACCTGCGGCTCTTGCTCTTTCTTCCGGCAGCTTGATTTCCTTTTCCACCATGGACGCCAGTGTTACGATCTCATCCAATGTATGACCGCTGGCCTTCACTGCATCCTGGTATTCCTGTGTATACATCTGCTCGAAACGCTTCAGCATGGCATCCACCACATCATGGGCTGTCGCATCTCCTGTAAAGAAATATGTATCCGGGAAGAGATACCCTTCCAATCTATATTCCCTGTCAGGAAGATCCTTCAGAAACTCATATGCAAATGTACCGTTGTTCACTTCGCTGATAAATTCATCAGCGGTGCAGATGCCTTCTTCTTCTACCCTTGCAGCGATCTGTTTTACCGTATACCCTTCGGGGATCATCAGTTTCAGATCCTGCGCCACCTTACCGCTCTGCAGCAGCTCCATGATCTGACGTTTTGTCATCCCTGTATCTACGTTATAAGTACCTTGTTTATAAGTACCATCAAAGCCTTCCAGCTTACTTGTCAGCTTAAAACCAAACACACTGCCGATCAGATCGTTTTCCTTCAGAATATTTGCAATCGTTTCTGTACCTGCCCCATCAGGAATGGTAACAGAAACCGTTGTTCCGCTCAGATTCAGTTCTTCTTCTGCCGGATTCATCAGACGGTTCATAGCAAAGAACATGCCCCCGCCAACGATCAGCGCGATCGCGATTACGATCAAAGCCTTTGCAAAACCTGTCAGATGACGTTTTTTGCGGCGTTTCTGCGGGCGTTTTCCTCCCTTGCGGGGTCTATTTTCCCTCATGGGTCTTTCTTCTCTTACAGGCATTTCCTGCTCCTGAGAAAAACGATCCGTGTGTTTGGGTTCTTCCTGGGCTTCATTCAGAAACTTGTCCCAATTACCGGGATTTACATCTTCTTCTCTATCGCGGATACGTGCCTGCTCCTGGCCAAAAGAAACCTGACGTCTTTCTTCTCTTCTGGGATATCTTGATTTATTTTCGGTATATTGTTCTCTATCGAATCTATCATCCATAAACGATGCTCCTTTCTTCATTACAACATATTATTATACAATTTTCTTCTGATTCCTACAACCTAATCATCTAAAGTTTTCATCTAAAATCCTATATTCTTGTTCAGATTATTGCGATATTTCCGCAAATTGTTTATAATAAAATTGAATTTTCATGATGATTAGGAGAAAAAGCATGAATTATAGCGAGTGTATCCAATATTTAGAAAAAGAAGTCGGCTTTGGTTCTGTTCCCGGGTTGGAACGTATTCAGGCCTTGTGTGATAAATTAGGAAATCCCGAACAGAAGCTTTCCGTAATCCATGTGGCAGGTACAAACGGAAAAGGCTCTGCTGTTGCTATGCTTTCTTCTATCCTGCAGGCTGCAGGCTACCGGGTGGGCACTTATACTTCTCCTCATCTGGAACGTTATAATGAACGATTTCTCATTAACGGAGAAGAAATCTCCGATGCAGGTTTTGCAATGGAAATCACCCTGATGAAAGAAATCTGCAGCGAACTGGCCGCAGAAGGAAAGGCAGTACCAACTCTTTTTGAAATCGTCACAGGGGCAGCCTTTCACTATTTCGCTGAACAGAAGGTAGATATCCTGATCCTGGAAGTAGGTCTTGGCGGTAAATATGATGCTACAAATATCATTCCTTCCCCGCTGCTTTCTCTGATCATGTCTATCAGTATTGACCATACTGATTTTCTGGGCAGTACTATTGAAGAAATTGCTGCTGAAAAAGCCGGTATCATCAAGAAAAATTGTCCTGCAGTGTTGTATTCTCAGGACAAAATAGTATATAATATTATGTGGACTAAAGCACAGGAGCTAAATGCCCCTCTTTCTTGTCCGAAGAATGCAGAAGTACATATTTCTTCTCAGGATATGGGAGGAACTGTTTTTTCTGTAAAAACGAAAAAATTCAGTTATGATGATCTATATTTACCGTTGCTTGGTTCTTATCAGATCAAAAATTGCATCACCGTGCTGGAAGCCTGCACTGTATTACAGAAACAGGGACTTTCTATCTCGGAAGAAACAATCAGAACAGGCCTGAAAAATGCCCGCTGGGCCGGCAGAATGGAAATCTGCGGCAAAGATCCTATCGTTCTTCTGGATGGTGCCCATAATGCAGATGGTATATTCCAGCTGGCAGATTCCATCAGA
>JAFRZQ010000189.1 GCA_017442465.1 Anaerotignum sp.
CTATGTTTATGGCAAGGATGCGGCAAATAATATGCTGCCCATTTCCTATAAAAAAGGCGAATACGCTGTGACAGGTCTCATTGGGAAACCTGAACTGTGCAGAGCAAATCGTAACTATGAAAACCTCTTCATCAACGGCAGATTTATCAAAAATGCAGTAGTTTCCGCTGCGGTTGAGGATGCTTATAAAACGAAGCTCATCATCGGCAAATTCCCTGTGTTCGTGCTGAATCTGGAAGTGGAGCCTGCACTGGTGGATGTGAATGTACATCCTGCCAAACTGGAGGTCCGTTTCAAAAACGATGATGAAGTTTACGAATTTTTCTACAATGCCGTTTCTAAGGCATTGCAGGAAACGGTGCTGATCCCCAAGGCAGTTCTGGAAAAGGATAAGAAGTCAAGGGAAAAACAGCCCGAACCGGAGCAGCAGACGTTGATGGAAGCACCAAAGAAAGCAGAAATTCCTATGAAACAGGTGGAAGTTCCTGCTGCAAAGCCTGTGGAAAAGCCTAAAATGGAATCTGTCATCCTTTCCAAAGAGGAAAAGGCGAAATTGGATATTCCAAAGACGGAAAAGCCTCTGGAAACAAGACCCGCTGCATCTGTAGGCGGCAGAAGTGTGAATGAACTGCTAAAACGCAAACCTGCAACCAGCGTCGTTGCCCAGAAGGCAGAGCCTTATCTGAAAAAGGAACCCGTGAAACAGGAAGAACCTAAAGCAGAACCGATGAAGGCAGAACCTCCAAAACAGGTGGAAATTCCTGTTGTAACAGAGGAAAAAATGGAAGAAAAGAAACCTTTCTTCCATGATTATAAGATCGTTGGTCAGGTGTTCCGCACCTACTGGATCGTGGAGCAGAGCGAATGTCTGTATCTGATCGACCAGCATGCGGCTCATGAACGTATCCTCTACGAAGAACTGATGAACAAATTCAAAGAGGAGAAAGTGGTTTCTCAGCGTATGCTGACCCCTCTGATGCTGAATCTGACTCCCATGGAAACAGAAGTTTTAAGAGATAACAAAGACCTTCTGGAAAGCTTCGGCTTTGAGCTGGAGGATTTTGGCGGCAAATATGCGCTGCGTTCCACACCATATCTGTTGCAAAATCCCAGCAGTGTAGGATTCTTTACAGATATTCTGGACAGACTGGCAGAAGAACGCATCACAAATGTTTATGATACAAAAATTCTAGCGGTTGCCACCATGGCGTGTAAGGCTGCGGTAAAAGGGCATGATGTGCTGAGTGTTCGCGAAGCGGAAGCATTGATCCATCAGCTTCTGAAACTGGAGCATCCCTTTACCTGTCCCCATGGCAGACCGACCATCATTGAACTGACAAGATACGAAATGGAAAAAATGTTCAAGAGAATTCAGAATTAAGGTGGATTTATGAAAAAACCTTTGATTGTAATCGGCGGGCCTACCGCCTGCGGTAAAACAGGATTTTCCATCAAACTGGCAAGGGAGATCGGCGGGGAGATCATTTCCGCAGATTCTATGCAGGTGTACAGATATATGGACATCGGCACAGCGAAGGTAACGCCCGAAGAAGCTGATGGCGTGCCCCATTATCTCATAGATGAATTTGATCCCGATGAAGAATATAATGTCATGCTGTTCCAGCAGAAGGCCAAGGCTTATATGGAGCAGATCTGGGCGAAGGGAAAAGTTCCTATCCTCGTTGGCGGCACAGGCTTCTATATCAATGCCCTGCTGTATGATAACGATTTCACGGAAACAGAGAATGACACTTCTTATCGTGAGGAATGTTATAAACTGGCTCAGGAACAGGGGCCGGAAGTCCTCTTTGAACGCCTGAAGGAAGTTGATCCCGAATATGCGGAAATCATGCATGCCAATAATGTAAAACGCGTGACTCGCGCATTGGAATATCATTATCTGACAGGGCAGAAATTCTCCGAGCACAATGCCGAGCAGAAGGAAAAGGAAACGCCCTATGATGCAGCGGTCATTATCCTGAATATGGATAGAGAAAAACTCTACGAACGTATTGAACTACGCATTGACATCATGATGGAACAGGGGCTTCTTGAGGAAGTAAAAGGCTTGTTGGATAAGGGTTATACCCCTGATCTGGTATCCATGCAGGGCATCGGTTACAAGGAATTCATTCCTTATTTCAACGGTGAATGTACCCTTGAAGAAGCGGTGACCCAGCTGAAAACCAACACCCGCCGCTTTGCAAAACGCCAGCTGACATGGTTTCGCCGCCAGATCGATGGTCTCTGGGTCGACCTGAGTAAATCTACAGGCGAAGAAGCAATGGCTGATGTGCTGGATTATCTGAAACAGCAGGAAATCCTGTAATTACAATAGAAAGACAAGCAGAAAGGATGTTTCGATTGAAAAGATCTTTCGCAAAATATATGGCTTTGTTCCTTGCAGTAGTTTTTACATTCAGCGCTGTTGGCTGCGGTAAGGAAGAATCGGCGCAGGAAAATCCTGCAATAGAAAATGAAGAAAATACAGAAAATGAAGAAGTGCAGGAAGAAACAGGCTATATTCTGCAGGATGCTTTTATTACGGCAGAAGGCGCGCCTGAACTGACTGCCTCCGCTGCAATTCTGATCGAAGAATCTACAGGCACCATCCTGTATGAAAAAAATGCAGACCAGAAAATGTATCCTGCCAGTATGACAAAGGTGCTGACAGCACTGGTGGCATTGGATTACTTTAAGCCAGAAGAACTGATCAAAGTTGGTTATGAAATCAATGAAATCTCTCTGGATTCCAGTAAGGCAGGTCATGTAGTAGGGGAAACCCTAACAATGAAGAATGCTATCCGCGGTCTGATCATTCCTTCCGGTAATGACTCTGCCAATGTAATCGCGGCGAATGTTGCCAGAAGAGCAGAAAACGATGATAGCATCGGTTTTGCCAAATGTGAGGACATTTTCACAGAACTGATGAATAAAAAGGCTGAAGAACTGGGGGCAACACACAGCCATTTCTCCAATGCCCATGGTTATCATGCCGATGATCACTATACAACAGGGGAAGATATGGCGCTGCTCTCCAAGGCTTTTATGGAAAATCCGACTCTGGAAGAGATCGCTAACGAAAGAAGTTTTGTTGGCAATGGTGCCGATAATATGTTTACTACTGATGAGTCTGTAAAAACACAGGATTATGCATGGCGCAG
>JAFRZQ010000190.1 GCA_017442465.1 Anaerotignum sp.
ATGGCAAAACAAACAGTGCAATTACAGAAAAGAAGGCCGAGGCAGAAAATCGCCGCTGGAGCATAGATGGTAAAAATGGCAAGAAGACCAGTGCTGTAACGGAGAAGGATTCCAAAGCGAAGGGCAGACAATGGGAAAAATCCGGAGACAACAAGCTGGGCGGCGGCAAAGCCAGCGCCGTAACGGAAAAGGATACAAAGGCTGAAAAGAGAAAATGGCCTGAAGTAAGCAGTGCAAAAATGCGCGAGGAAAACAAAAAGGAAACAACCGGCAGAAAATGGCCAGCGGTTTCCAGCGCGAAAAAGAGACAGTAATGCTGTAATAAAACGGAGGAGGTGAGAGAATATGCTGACGATCAGGGAGCCGATTTCCTTGAAAACACAACGTCCTGTCCAGTCCATCAGAACGGACATGGCGGAAAGGATGCAGGCAAACTATGGGCTGATGCGACTGCCCATCCGAAAGGAAGAATTGCTGCATATCACCTCTGAACCTCCTGAGGTTTATTTTGCAGAGGGGGACAACCTCCAGATCTTTACCAATATCAAAAATGAAAACCAGCAGGAGATCCGTCTGGATGTGATCAATAATCTGATCAACCGTATTATGGTTTCTCAGACGGATAACTTTACTTATCAGGATACGGTTTATATCAGCAGTGTGCTGAGAAAGTTGGGTATCCGTGATGAAAAAACATTCATGAAGCAGGTGTTTCAGCTGCAGAATGAGCATAAGGAAACATATCAGCTTCTGAAGCTATATGAAAACAATCAGGAGATCCTGCAGATGCTGTTTATGCAGGAACAGAAACAGCGCAGGGCGGAAGATGGAAAAACGGAAGCCCCTGCAGTGACGGAACAGCGCTATTATATCCATGATGAGATTTTCAAACGTCTGGATACAGGAAAAATCTATCAGGATATGCGATCCTTTACGAAAGGGCTGCGCCATGAAAGCCAGCAGATATTCCGCAATGAATTTACCATTGGGGAACAGGCGGCGATGGTGCAGAATTTTCACCTGCATAATCTGAAACAGAAGATCATGCAGATGGATACACCGTTTGTATACTTCCATAACAATCAGTATGAATTCCTGCAGGAAAATCTAGAGGAATTCAACGAAACACTGGAAGAACGCATCAGTGCAGCCATCCTGCTGAATTTGACGAACCAGAGCTACAGCCTGCGTCAGCAACAGATCGAACAGAACAGCCATAACTGGTATTCTGTGGCAGGGGCTTTGTTCCAGACAGCGGAAAATACATGGAAGCGTTATGAAGCCAATCTGACAGAAAATAAGCGTGTTTCCAATCAGATGACACAGATGCTGGAAGAAGTCAGCGAAGTGAAACGACAGGAAGGTGATACCATCCGGAACATCGTGCAGGAATTCCGTACGCTGAATCAGGATTGGCAGAACAGTACAGAACTACGTCAGCAGATTTTGCAGCAGAACCGTATGCAGCAGGAAATCAGAGAAGAAGTCAATATTGGCGGAGGCTCTTATTACCTGACCCAGGAGGAACTGGAACTGCAGTATCTGCGGCAGGCAGAAAATGAGGAAGAACCGAAAGAACCGACGGCGGTAACGGCGGAACAGCTGCAGAAACAGCTGGAGATCTTCAATCAGAAAAATTACGAAAACTATCAGAAACTGACAGAAATAGAGAGACAGCAGCCCCGCGTGAGGGAAAGAAAACTGGACCGCAGAAGAGCCCAGCAGGATGCTTTGCGGGCATTGGAAAACCCCGGCGAGGTGCTGATGGAATTTGTTACAACAGAAGTGCATGACCCTGTTCTGGAAAGCCAGAAACAGCTGGAAACACAGATTTACGAACTGTTTTCCGATGAAACGAAGGAAATCTATCGTCAGTTCCTGCAGCAGAAACCGAACCAGCAGACTACGTTCCTGCAGCATGTTATGACACAGCCTGCAGAAAGCGAACTGCGACAGGAAGTGGTGCATGCCATTGAGCAGATGCAGCAGCAGGAATTTGTGGAACGAATGGAACAGCGGATCGAGCAGAAAACAGAACTTCTGCAGCCTGTTGTGACCCAGACCATCAATCAGGAAATTCGACAGCAGATGACATCTCTGCAGGCATTGCAGAATTCTGTGATCTATCAGCAGATTTCTCAGCCAATGGAAATCCGTCTGCGTCAGCAGGTGGAAACAGAAACCGAATTTCTGCATCAGATGGGCGAAGACCGCGAACGCCTGATCACGCAGCGGGAACAGTTGATACAGAAGACGACAGCGGATGTAATTGAAAAAGCTGCGGAGACGATGGAAAAACAGGCGATGATCCATCCTGCAGATGTGGTGGAAACGGAAGAGATTTTCATTGCAGAAGAAGAAAGAACTGTCCTGCAGCAGCAGGAACAGCAGCTGACAGAACTGCGCCAGACAATGGAGCATCAGATCCGCACACAGGAGCAGGAAAATCTGACAGAATCCCGAGAACTGCAGCGTGAAAGACAGCACAATGAAATGGAACTGGTCCATGAAACGGTCGATTATATCGTGACAGAAGAACGGCAGGAAAAAGTGATACTGCAGCAGCAGGAGCAGCAGTTAACAGAGATCCGCCAGACCATTGAAAAGCAGATCAAAAAGCAGCAGATGGAAAAAGTGGCTGAACTGGCTGCAACGCAGAGAGAATTGCAGTTCCGGAGCGTGGACATCGTTCATAAAACGGAGGAACAGTTTATTACTGATGAATTGCTGGAAACCATCCGTACCCAGCAGCAGAACATCAGAAAAGAAGAACACAGAGAAGAAACTACCCTGCATCGAGATCAGATCAATCAGACAGTGGTGCAGGATACCATCAACCGTACCCAGCTGAACCAGATCGAAAACATCGATGAACTGGTACAGCAGACAGTCAGAAAGCAGATGAACCATCTTTCTGATCAGGTGTATGGAAAAATTGAAAAGAAATTAGCCACAGAGCGGAAACGCAGAGGCTATTGATAGAAATAGAAAGGAGGAAAACCTATGGCTGGCATAGATATTTTGAATAACGGACTGCGCAGTCTGACCGGTGCGGTGACAAAGGCCTATATCAAATTTGAAGATGAGCGAATCAGCGCAAATGATGTCAATGTGACTGAGGTCAGAGCCAGAGCAGCAGCTTTGCCTCCCGGTATCCCCGGTGCAGATAAGCTGATGGCAGCGGCGCAGAAGGCCGCAGGTGCAGCTAATTCCCTTGCCAATGCAGTTGGCAGTCTGATGGCCGGAGTCGGGCTTGACCTGTTTTCCTCCGGTAATGTATATGAAGTGAAATTCAATCCCAGCGAAATGAGTTTTCAGGCTTATGGCGGTGGGAAGGTTCAGAGAATGAATTTAGCCGATCCGGGTGCAGAGCAGAAGGTTTCCATAGAATTTGTGGAAATGAAGCCTCGTATCATGCTGAATGTGCCGTTGATTTTTGATGATTATGAAAGAACAGATGCCTTCATGATGGAAAAATTCAGCGATCCCACCGCCATGGCAAGAACAGTCGTCACCAGTGTGGCAAACACGCTGACGGGAAATACTTACAGTGTCAGACCCCAGG
>JAFRZQ010000191.1 GCA_017442465.1 Anaerotignum sp.
AATCTATTTATAAACTTTTTGATGGCTTTTGTCAAGGCAAACTCAGGATTTATTTTCAAAAACCTTGAGATATTCACCAATGCAAACAAAACATCCCCAAATTCCTCCTCAATATCGCCATTTTCAGCGGCTGCAGCAGCCTCCAGTTCCTGCACTTCTTCATATACTTTTTTGAAGGCATCGGCAGTCACAGGAAAGTCGAAACCGACATCCGCCGCCTTTTTCTGCACCTTTCTGGCACGGATGAGGGCAGGCAGGGCTTCGGGCACACTTTTCATCACTTCTGTCTGGGTCTTTGTATCTTTTTCCACCTTCTTCAGAGCTTCCCAGTTCACCAGCACCTGTTCAGGCGTATCCGCCTTCACTTCGCCGTTGCCGAATACATGGGGATGGCGGTAAATCATCTTTTCGCCGATGCCGCGGATAACGTCTTCTAATGTAAAGGCTGCATCTTCGCCCTTTTCTTCTTCAATACGGGCATGGAACACCACCTGCATCAGCACATCCCCCAGTTCTTCGCAGAGATTGGGCATATCATTATTGTCAATAGCGTTTGCCGCTTCGTAGGCCTCCTCCAGCATATCCATACGCAGGGTCTCGTGGGTCTGCACCCTATCCCAGGGACAGCCATTTTCCGCCCGCAGGGCTTTCATGACTTCCACAAAATCATCAAGGGTATATCTTTTTTCTTCCATTATGGATTCCTCCTTATCGTAATGGGACAGAATTCGTCCCGCAAATTGTTCGTTTCCTATAAAGAAATCCGCACTTTTCCGTCTGAAAAATGGCGTTTTTCCGTCTTTTGCCTATTCTGCTTTTGTGTTATGATAGATACAATTATACCGTAACATCCCCCGAAAGAAAACCCTTTCGGCAAAACCAATCCATAGAGAGTACATAGAGAGAAAGGAAGGAACCCGCATGTTTCGTATCGTAGATAAAAGAGAGCTGAACAGCATGGTAACCCTGCTGGAGATCGAAGCTCCCTTCGTAGCAAAGAAAGCACAGGCAGGTCAGTTCATCATCTTCCGCGTGGATGAATACAGCGAAAGAGTGCCCCTGACCATCGCAGATTATGACAGAGAAAAAGGCACAGTGACCATCATCTTCCAGAAAGTTGGTCTGTCCACACAGATGCTGGCTGCAAAGGAAATCGGCGATTCCATTCAGGACTTCGTTGGCCCTCTGGGCGTTGCCACAGAATATGACGGTATGAAAAAAGTTGCTGTTGTGGGCGGCGGCGTAGGCTGCGCCATTGCATACCCTCAGGCAAAAGCACTGCACAATCTGGGCGTGGAAGTTGACGTTATTGCCGGTTTCAGAAACAAGGATATTGTCATCCTGGAAGACGAAATGAGCGCAGTAGCAACAAACTACTACCTGATGACAGACGATGGCTCTCAGGGTGAAAAAGGCTTTGTAACAGACAAACTGAAATCCCTGATCGAAGCAGGCAACAACTATGATGCTGTTATCGCCATCGGCCCCATCCCCATGATGAAATTTGTGAGCCTCACAACAAAACCCTTCGGTATCAAGACGATCGTTTCCCTGAACCCCATCATGATCGATGGTACAGGTATGTGCGGCGGCTGCCGTGTGACCGTAGGCGGCAAAATCAAATTTGCCTGCGTAGACGGCCCCGACTTTGATGGTCACGAAGTAGACTTCGACGAACTGATGAACCGTAACTCCATTTACAAAGCAAGAGAAGCGGAACTGACAGAAACACACATCTGCCGTATGGATAAACTGGCAAACGATCTGATCAAATAAGGAGGTAACGGTATCATGGCAAATATGAGTCCCGAAAAAATCAAGATGCCCGAACAGGCACCTGATATCAGAAATAAAAACTTTGAAGAAGTAGCACTGGGCTACACAGCAGAAATGGCCATCGAAGAAGCAACCAGATGCCTGAACTGCAAACACAAACCCTGCGTAAGCGGCTGCCCCGTAAACGTACGCATCCCCGAATTCATTGAAAAAGTAGCAGCAGGCGACTTCATGGAAGCGTATAAGGTAATCACATCCACAAACGCACTGCCCGCAGTCTGCGGCCGCGTTTGCCCTCAGGAAAGCCAGTGCGAAGCAAAATGTGTACGCGGCATCAAAGGCGAAGCAGTAGCCATCGGTCGTCTGGAACGTTTCGTTGCGGACTGGTACATGGCAAACTGCGATGAAATGCCCGAAAGACCCGCAACAAACGGCAAAAAAGTTGCTGTCATCGGTTCCGGCCCCTCCTCTCTGGCATGTGCAGGCGATCTGGCAAAACAAGGCTACGAAGTGACAATGTTCGAAGCATTCCACAAAGCCGGCGGCGTACTGGTTTACGGTATCCCCGAATTCCGTCTGCCTAAGGCCATCGTACAGAAAGAAATCGATAAACTGTCCGCTTTGGGCGTAAATATCATGACAAACATGGTTATCGGTAAGGTTCTGTCCATCGATGAAATCATCGAAGACATGGGCTTTGACGCCGTATTCGTAGGCACAGGCGCAGGTCTGCCTTCCTTCATGGGCATCCCCGGTGAAGCACTGGTAGGCGTATACTCCGCAAACGAATACCTGACAAGAATCAACCTGATGAAAGCATACCTGTCCGAATACGACACACCTATCCGTAACTCCAAAGCAGTAGCCGTTGTTGGCGGCGGTAACGTTGCTATGGACGCGGCAAGATGTGCAAAACGTATGGGCGCAGAACACGTATATGTCGTATACCGCCGTTCCGAAGCAGAAATGCCCGCACGTCTGGAAGAAGTACACCACGCAAAAGAAGAAGGCATCGAATTCCACCTGCTGCGTAACCCCGTGAAGATCATCGACGATGGTAACGGTCAGGTTTGCGGTATCGAATGCCTGAAAATGGAACTGGGCGAACCCGATGCATCCGGCAGAAGAAGCCCCCTGCCCGTGGAAGGCTCCAACTATGTGATCGATGTTGACACAGTTGTTATGTCCATCGGTACATCCCCTAACCCTCTGATCAGAAGCACAACAAAGGGTCTGGAAACAAATAGAAAAGGCTGCCTGGTGGTAAACGAAGAAACAAACCAGACAACAAGAGAAGCAGTATATGCCGGCGGCGACGCTGTAACAGGCGCAGCTACAGTAATCCTCGCTATGGGCGCAGGTAAAAAAGCTGCCGCAGCTATCGATGAATATCTGAAAAATAAATAAGACCTTGGGGGCTTCACCCCCAATACCCCCACCAACCTTTGAAAAGGTTGGATCCAAACTTTAATAAAAAAAGCGATTTCCAATCGGAAATCGCTTTTTTGTCGTTATCTCATTATTTACACGCCGAAGGCAAATAAAAGTTTCGGTCAAGCCTTTTCAAAGGCTTGCGGGTGCGTTGAGGGCAGAGCCCTCAAGGTCTTTTCGCCTTGCAAGCGGGTTTTTGAAGGGGTTTTGGGGGAACTTTTCCCAAGAAAAGAAAGTTCCCCCATCAACCAAAATCATGCCTGTCATAAATCCCGCTACCTAAAGCCTCAAAAACAGAAATAATCTTCTCAATGCGATCAAAACATTCTTCATCATCCAACTCATCTTCCTCCAGAATCCGCTTGATTGCCTGTAACGCCTGATAGCATTTCATTTCCATCATTTCTTCCACCTTCATGTTCCATTTCGGCAATAATATTTCAAATTCTTCCGTTTCCAGAATCCTGCATAACATGTCGCGGTATAATTCCATCATAATCACCTCAATTACATATTAACGGAAATACCGTTAAAAATCAATAATGGTATTTCCGTTATGTTCTAATAGGAACATGAAATGAGGTGAGTGTATGCTGCAGCGATTAAGAGATTTCAGAGAAGACAGAGATATTTCCCAGCAGAAAATGGCTGAACTGTTGAATGTAGCACAGACTACCTATTCCGATTATGAACGCGGAAAAATCAATATTCCGTTAGATACACTCAAAAAACTTGCTCTTTTCTTCGATACGAGTATCGATTATCTTTTAGAATTAACGGACGAAGCAAAACCCTATCCACGTAAAAAATAATCTTTATTATATGAGGGCTCTGCCCTCAAACTCCCGCTTAGGGAATAATTCCCTAAGAACCCTATTTGTCTGCGACGCAAAAAAGCATATCCGATTCAGGATATGCTTTTATTTTTCACGCCATATTCATTCCCATTCCGTAATGACCTGTGCCACCACAGTTTCCCCTTCATAGAGGAAGGAGTCCACAGTCTTACCATCTTCCGTATCTCTTACGTATGTTTTCACATTGATGACATCGCCGCGCATACATTCCTTACGATACACGATACGCACATCCTTCAGTGTCATCCCCACATAAATCTCATCAGGGATATCATCCATCACCCATTCCAGATACTTTACATTATTGGCATGGTTATTGGTATCCGTATCCCTTCGGGTCACTGTTACATCTCTTTCCGCAATCAGTTCCCCTTCGGGCTCCTTGGGCATCAGGAATTTTTCATCAGCAATGGCAGATTCCTTACCGCTATAATATTTCGGGGGCATATCCGCAGGCACATTGGCAGGTCTGCGTTTCGCCAGATCCATGAACACCCAGCGGGAAATGCCGTCCATCAGTTTATTGCCCTCTTCATCGAAGACATAAAAACTACGGTTTGCCTGAAAACGGGCAAATTTATCGTTCCATGTCTGGATAATGATTTTTTCGCCGTATCGGGGCATGCGGTACAGTTTCAGATGCCAGTTCACCACGGACCAGAACCACTCATGCTCCAGCATATAATCGATGGTATAGCCAAGGGAATCGGAATGGAGGATCGCCATTTCCTGCAGCTGAGAAAGCAGCGCCGCAGGGGTCATGCAGCTGTTGCAGTCGATCTGCGGAAAGGACACCTTCCGTTCCACTTCATATCCGATACCATTCAAATGTTCCATTTTTGCTTCCTCCTTATCAGTCAGCCGCTTTACAACATGGGAGACACCAGTCTCGCCACGGCTTCCTTCACCTTAAACCACCATCTTCTGCGGTGATACCATTCTTTTGTAATCTCAATACAGTAACGCAAGTCATTTTCAAATTCTTTTTCCAGCAGTTCTGTGATGCCCTTATCATACAGGAAGGCATTCACTTCAAAATTCAGCACAAAGCTGCGTACGTCCATATTGGCAGAACCCACACTGGCCACAGCCCCATCAATGGTCAGTACCTTCGCATGGATAAAACCCTTTTCATACTGATATACCTTTACACCGGCTTCCAGCAGCTCCCCAAGGTAAGACATGCTCGCCCAATAAACGAAGAAATGGTCGGGATTGCCGGGGATGATGATCCGCACATCCAGCCCTGCCAGGGCCGCCACCCGCAGTGCTTCAAAAATGCTGTCATCCGGCACAAAGTACGGCGTCGTCAGATAAATATGACTTTCCGCCTCATTCATCATTTTGAAAAATCCGTTGCGGACATTATTCCATTTTGTATCCGGGCCGCTGGAAACGATCTGGGTAGGTACGCCGTCAAAGGTTTCCCGTTCAGGGAAATACCAGTCATTGATCGTCATTTTCCCCTCTTTGGAAGTAAAGTTCCAGTCCTTCAGAAAACGCAGCTGCATCTGCTCCACCGCATCCCCTCGAAAACGCAGATGGGTATCTCTCCAGGGACCATATCTTCTGGTGATGCCCAGATATTCATCCCCCACATTAAAACCACCGATATATCCGATCTCACCGTCGATGATAGCCAGTTTTCTGTGATTGCGGTAATTCAGGCGGACAACAAAGCGGGGCAGAAATGCCGCCGTATAGCCCCCTGCCTGGTGCAGCTTCCGGAAAAAGCGCTTTGGCAGACGGGAATTGCCGATCCCGTCATACAGCACGCGAACTTCCACGCCCTCTGCCGCCTTTTTCGCCAATTCTTCCGTCAGGCGTTTGCCAAGGTTATCTCCGCGCCAGATATAATATTCCAGATGGATATGTTTTTTTGCATTGCGAATATCTTCGATCAGGGCATCAAATTTATCCTTACCGTTATTAAAATAATCGATCTCATTATTAAAGGTCATCCAGCTGCCGCTGTTCATATGCATATG
>JAFRZQ010000027.1 GCA_017442465.1 Anaerotignum sp.
GACGGCAGCGATGGTAATGGGGTTATCCGTTCCCGTCATGGCAGGCGACATGGATGGCAAACTGGTGATCATGCATACAAATGACATCCATGGTCATTACGAAACAACAGAAGAACAGATCGGTATTGCCGGTGTGGCAGCACTGAAAAACTATTATGTGGATCAGGGTGCAGAAGTTCTCTTGGTTGACGCAGGGGACTTCTCTCAGGGCACAACACTGGTAAACCATGACAAAGGGTTGAAGGCGGCAGCATATCTGGTTGCGGCTGACTATGATGCAGTTTCCTTTGGTAACCATGAATTTGACTTTGGTCAGGAAGCAGTAAAAGATATTGCAGCAACGCTGAAAGCAGGACGTATCCCTGTTCTGGCTGCAAATATCCTGAAAGCAGGTACAAACGAACCTTATTTTGGTGATAATATCGTATTTGAACTGGATGGCATCAAAGTAGGTATGTTCGGTCTGGATACAGCTGAAACACAGACAAAATCTGCTCCCAGCTCTGTAGCAGGCATGAAATTTGTAGATAAAGAAGAAATGTTTGCTCTGGCACAGGTACAGGTGGATGAACTGAAAGAACTTGGCTGCGATTATATCGTTTGCGTATGTCATCTGGGTGTAGATGATGAAAGTATTGGCAGAAGATCCACAGAACTGGCGGCGGCAGTAGAAGGTATTGACCTGATCGTTGATGGTCACAGCCATACAGAAATGCCCGGCGGTGAAGTGGTTGGCAAAACCATGATCGTAAGCACAGGCTCTTATCTGGCAAATGTTGGTACTGTAGTTGTTGATATGGAAACAAAGGAAGAAACAGCAGCTCTGATCAGCGCGGCAGATTATGCAGCGAACTATGGTGTATACGATGAAAGACTGACAATGATGGTTGCAGCAGATACAGAAGAAATCAATGCGATTTATGAAGGTATCTTTGCGGAAACAAAAGTTGACCTGAACGGCGAAAGAGACCCCGGCGTTCGCACACTGGAAACAAATCTGGGTGACTTTGCAGCAGATGCATATCTGTATGCAGGCAGACAGTATGTGAAAGAAGCTGGCTTGGATATGACAGTTGATCTGGCACTGGCAAACGGCGGCGGTATCCGTGCAAGCATTCCTGCAGGGAAAATCTCCATGAACACACTTTACACAGTATTCCCTTATGGTAATACAGTTGCACTGGTTACGATCACAGGCGAACAGCTTCTGGAAGTTCTGGAAGCATCCACATTCTGCACACCTACAGCAATTGGTGGCTTCCCTCAGATTGCTGGTGCTGAATTTACAATCAATACTGCTGTTCCTTATGAAAACGGTGAACAGTATCCTAACTCTACATACTATGCACCTGCTAACCCCGGCAGCAGAGTAACGATCAACAGCGTAAACGGCAAACCTTTTGATCCTGCAGCAAACTACACAGTAGTAGTAAACAGCTTCCAGGCAGAAGGCGGCGATACATATTATGCACTGACACAGGGTTCCTTTACACATGATACAGCGATCGTTGATGCAGACGCGCTGATTTCCTATGTAAATTCCATGAATGGTGTGATCGGTGAAGAATATGCAGAACCTCAGGGCAGAATCACAATTGTAAACGATGCATCCGCGATCCCTGAAAAACCTGCAATGCCCGCAGATCCTGAACAGCCTATTGCTCCCGAAAATCCTGTGGAAACAGTAACAAACCTGTATAAGGTTGTGGCTGGCGACTCCCTGTGGAAAATCGCAAAAACACAGCTGGGTGATGGCCTGAAATGGAGAGGCATTTACGAAGATAACAAAGCAGTTATTAAAGATCCTGCTCTGATCTATATTGGTCAGGAACTGGTTGTAAATAAATAAGCATTTGATTGAGCGGTGTCGAAAGACACCGCTTTTTCTTTGCTTTTTCTAAACGGGAATTTTCGGGAACTTCTTGCTTTTTCAAAGGGGGTGTATTATAATAAATTTCAGTTCTGCTGATATGGCTCAGTTGGTAGAGCAATTGATTCGTAATCAATAGGTCGCGGGTTCGAGTCCCGCTATCAGCTGACCGGCCTGTATATCTTTGATATACAGGCTTTTTTGTTGTAAATAATATTGAACAGATGGTTGTTTTATTTTACAAATGTGATATAATGAAAAAAAGGAAAAAGGAGGGAATTATATTGACTGCAAATAAGAAAAAAGTATTTGGTCTGGCGTTTTTGACTGTGTTTTTATGGGCATCTGCCTTTCCTCTGACGAAGGTTGCGCAGGAACAGTTTACTTCTATTCCACTGGGTTTTCTGCGCTGTTCTGCAGCGGCTATTTTCCTGATGATCATCGGAAAACTGGCAAAAATAAGACTGCCTCAGAAAAAGCATATTCCCCTGTTTTTTATATCCGGCGGTCTGGGCTTTACCATGTATATGATCACATTTAATACAGGTATCCTGACGCTGACTTCTGCTACATCCAGCATTATCATCGCGGTTACACCAATTTTAACTGCGATCGTTGCGTCCAAGCTTTATAAGGAAAAGATCAAACCTATCGGCTGGTGTGCCATTGCTTCTGCATTTATCGGTGTTCTGATCCTGCTGCTGTGGGAAGGTGTTTTTTCCATCAATATTGGCCTGATCTGGACATTGGGTGCCTCTTTGGTATTCTGTGGTTATAATATTATGACAAGAAAACTTGGTTCCATGGGCTATAATGCGCTGGAAATCGTTACATACAGCATGATCTGCGGGGCGATCCTTCTTGGCTTCTGGGCAGGGGAGGGCTTCCGTCAGCTTTCTGGTGCAAGTATGAGCCATATCCTTGCTCTGATCTATCTGGGGGCTTTCCCCAGTGCTACTGCATATTTCCTGTGGGGGAAAGCAATGAGTTTTGCGGAAAGAACCAGTGAAGTAACAAACTTCATGTTTGTAACACCTCTGCTTTCTACCATTATGGGCTTTATTATCCTGCAAGAAGTGCCCAATGCAGGTACTTTTATCGGTGGTGCGATCATTATCATCAGTATCGTAGTATTCAACCTGAAAGGGAAATAAAAGGGAGTCGGAAGACTCCTTTTCTATTGCCTTTTTGCAGAAAAAGGCGTATCTTGTCTAAAGAAGAAATGAAAGAAATGAAAGAAATGAGATGAAAATATGACAACACAGAAAAAGAAGGTTGTGGCTTACAGCCTCTTTACCATTTTCCTTTGGGCATCAGCATATCCGCTGACAAAAATTGCCCAGACCCATTTTACACCTATTCCCATTTCCTTTATCCGCAGTTTTATTGCAGGTTTTTTCATGCTTGCTATTGGCAGGATACATGGAATGCAGCTGCCGAAAAAGAAGCATATCCCGCTGTTTCTGGCATCTGGGGCATTGGGCTATGTGATCTATACGGTGGCTATGAATATTGGTCTGCAGACACTACCATCTGCGACCTGCAGTTTGCTGGTTGCTACATCACCCATTTTGACGGCTATCATTGCTGCAAAGGTATATGATGAAAAAATCAATCTGGTCAGCTGGATTGCAATTTTCATTGCCTTTGCTGGTGTTGCGATCCTGTTGCTCTGGGATAGTGGAGGAGCGTTTACCATTGATGCAGCAATGCTCTGGATGCTACTTTCTGCCGCTTCCTGGGCTGGATATAACATCATGACAAGAAAACTGGTGGCACTGGGCTATACTTCCGCACAGATCACCTGTTTCAGCATGATCGCAGCGGCATTCTGGCTGAGTTTCTGGTCTGTGGATGGGTTTCGGGAAACCTTTACGGCGGAATGGAAGCATATTCTTTCACTTCTGTACCTGGCGATTATTTCCAATGCACTGGGATGTATCCTCTGGGGCAAAGCCATGGCTTATGCGGAAAAGACCAGCGAAGTGGCGAACTTTATGTTCCTGTCACCGCTGTTGTCTGCATTGATGAGTTTTATCCTGCTGAGAGAAGTACCCGGTATGGGAACCTTTATCGGCGGTGCAGTTATCATTGGAGGCTTGCTGTTGTTTAACTTGAAAGGGCAAAAGAAATAAAAGAAAGGCGTGGTATTTACCACGCCTTTCTGAGTATTCAAAATATTAGCGGAAGGGTTCGGGAAACGAAGCGTTTCCTGAATAAAAATCCGCAGGAGGAATTTACTTCCTCCGAGGAGAACAGGGCGTTTCAAGTTTACGCCGGAACGCATCTGTTCATACTTCTGTATAAACAACTCGAAATCCTGATTTCGAGTTACGCGTCAGCGTATTAGTACGCTCTGCCCCAGTAAACCATGTGTTTCGCAGGTTTGCCGCAGCATACGCATACGTCAGAGATTTCTTCCTGTTCAAAGGGAATGCATCTGCTTGTTGCAGCTGTTTTTTCTTTGATTTCGTCTTCGCAAGCCTGATCACCGCACCACATAGCTTTGATGAAGCCGGGTGTTTCGTTGATTGTCTTGTCGAATTCTTCCATGTTTTTCGCGATATATGTTCTTGTATCTCTGTGTTCTTTTGCCTTTGCCAGCAGGTTTGCCTGAATTTCTTCCAGCAGGGCAGGGATCTTTGTTTCCAGTTCATCCAGAGAAACGAAGATCTTTTCGCCTGTATCACGTCTTGCCAGTACGCACTGGTTCTGTTCAATGTCTTTAGGGCCAATTTCCAGACGTACGGGAACACCTTTCATTTCGTATTCGGAGAATTTCCAGCCGGGTGTTTTGTCGGAGTCATCCAGTTTTACGCGGCAGATATTAGCCAGTTTCTGTTTCAGTTCGTTTGCTTTATCCAGAACGCCTTCTTTTTTCTGCATGATAGGAACGATCACAACCTGTGTAGGTGCAATTTTGGGAGGCAGAACCAGACCGCTGTTGTCACCGTGAACCATGATAACAGCACCGATCAGACGTGTTGTCATACCCCAGGATGTCTGGTGAACATACTGCAGTTTGTTTTCTTTATCGGAATACTGGATGCCGAAAGCCTTTGCGAAGCCATCGCCAAAGTTGTGGGATGTACCGGACTGCAGAGCTTTACCATCGTGCATCAGAGATTCGATCGTGAATGTATGTGCTGCACCGGCGAAACGTTCTTTTTCTGTTTTTTCGCCTTTTACTACAGGGATCGCCAGTACTTCGTGGCAGAAATCAGAATATACATTCAGCATCTGGATGGTTCTTTCCTGTGCTTCTTCTGCTGTTGCATGAGCTGTGTGGCCTTCCTGCCACAGGAATTCCATGGATCTCAGGAAAGGACGAGTTGTTTTTTCCCAACGAACAACGGAGCACCACTGGTTGTACAGTTTAGGCAGGTCTCTGTGGGACTGGATGATGTTTGCGTAATGTTCGCAGAACAGTGTTTCGGAAGTGGGGCGTACACACATACGTTCTTCCAGTTTTTTGTCACCACCGTGAGTAACCCAGGCTACTTCTGGAGCAAAACCTTCTACATGGTCTTTTTCTTTCTGCAGCAGGCTTTCGGGGATGAACATGGGCATGTAGCAGTTTTCTACATCTGTTGCTTTGAAACGAGCATCCAGATCTTTCTGGATCAGTTCCCAGATCGCATAGCCGTAGGGACGGATTACCATGCAGCCTTTGATGCTGGAGTATTCAACCAGTTCAGCTTTTTTTACAACGTCAGTATACCACTGGGGAAAATCCAACTCCATGTCAGTGATGGATTCTACAAATTTCTTATCTTTTGCCATTTTATATTCCTCCTTAAAAAATTTCCTCTAAAAACAAAAAAACTTGCTCCCTCCGTAAAACGGAAAAGGGACCAAGGTCATTCGGCGGTGCCACCCTTATTGA
>JAFRZQ010000028.1 GCA_017442465.1 Anaerotignum sp.
CATATTTAAAACCATCTCTCTGATATAATGCGATACAATTCAGGATACCAGAATTATTGATACTTTTATTTACATTGAAAATCACAACTAATTTCAGAGACCGAAACACTGTGCAGAACTCATAGTCACCAGAAGCATTCATAAAGCCTGCAAGAGGACCACAGCCATATTGTGTGACCAGTGCATTCGTAATCGCTGCTGCTTTGCCAGGACCATTGGTCTGTGCATACAGAGGGATATTGCCCTTTGTCCAGCCTTTACCATCTGTAAACCATGCTCTGCCTGTTTCATAGTCATACTGGTTCTGAATGATACCGTTGCTGTCTGTCTTCAACGTATAAGCCAGAACGCCTGATACATAGTCATGGAGTCCCCATGTATCAACTGCAGCACGAATCTGATCGGTACCTGATGCAGAACATATCCATACATCAATACCATTTTCATGCAGCGCTTTCATCAGTTCCCGAATATTAGGTGTTACAGAGATTCCAACTATCCAATTGGCTACAACCTGACCAACCTTTGACTTGATTTCCGACGATGTTGCCCAAGTCTCTTCATATGTTTCAACGTCTTTATATTTCAGATATATGTCCTTGGAGATTTCATATACTTCCTCTTCTGTCATACCAGTATTCCAGCATTTATACCAGGGATATGTAGCAAAATCACCTTCACTGGTATTCGCAACCATAAAAAGCATTCGCATTTTCACAGCAAATTCTGCCCACATAGGGTCTTTCTGCATTTTTGACTGCTCCGCTTCTGCAAGACCCTTATAATCAAAAGGTCCATAACTATTCCAAAGATATGTATAAGCTGAAACAATGTCATCGATCCAATCCTGATAGGAATGTTCCTTCCCATCCATAGAAAAATCACCGGTACGCATTACATCCAGTTTTCCCAGACCTGTTGTCAGAATGTCTGGCAGCTGTTCCGGTGTAAAGGCAAACTGCATTGTTTTGAGTCTATGATATATCCCCATAACCTCTGCGTCAAAAATCGCACAGGTATCATCAAAATCAAACACAACGTATGCATTCCCCTGATATTCCGGTGAATTTTTTCCGTACAACGATATAAAATCATTGATCGCACGCTTTACTTCTTCAGACCAATCATCTCTATAAAGGTATCCAGACCTTCCTGCATGATCAGCAGGAAGATCTGGGTTAATATGTTTTATTGTCTTGTCGGTTTGTATTTCAAGATCAATCTTCATATGCGGGCATTTCTGCATCTGCCTCTGCTACTGCTTCTGCATATGCTTCCATTGCTTCTTCCAGTGCTTCATCAGGGATGATCAGAGGAGGTGTCAGTTTCATTGTAATACCTGCACCTACTGCAGCATAGAATACCAGACCTTTTTCCATACATTTCTTTGTTACTTCTGTTGTGAAGTCAGGCTGACCTTTCTTTGTTTTGGGGTTTGCAAATGTACAAGCCCAAGCCATCCCCAGACCGCCTACATAAGCTACTCTTTCAGGGAATCTTTCTTTCAGCGCTTTCAGGTGTCTGCCCATGATTTCGCCTTTTCTCGCTGCCACTTCATCCAGTTTTTCTTCTTTCATGAACTGAATATTAGCTGCTGTACAAGCTGCTGCCACAGGGCTGCCGGAATGTGTGGATGTCATTGTATTAGGTGCATACAGATCCATGATTTCTTCTCTTGCATATACGCAGGACATAGGCAGAGCACCGCTCAGACCTTTTGCTGCTGTAAAGATATCGGGCAGAATATCATAGTGCTGGAATGCGAACCATTTACCTGTACGGCAGAAACCTGTCTGAATTTCGTCCATAATCAGGCAGATGTCATATTCATCACAGAAAGCACGCAGTTTCTTTGCATAGCTCTTAGGCATAGGGTAGCACTGTACGCCGTTGTAGGATTCAATGATAATACCTGCAACATTTTTGAACTCTACGCCGTGTTCTGTGATTGTATCCAACAGAGTCTGGAACATTTTGTCTTCATCAAAATCAGGGTGTGTTTCATCCGCCCATTCATGTTCATAACCATTGGGCCAAGGAGCCTGGAATACATCTTTATCCAGGTTACCAATCCATTCTTTCAGGCTGGGTGTACCACCTACCAACTGGGATGCCAGTGTTCTACCGTGGAATGCGCTTTCGAAGGAAACGATAACTTTCTTATCGGGACCACCCTTCATTTTGCCGTATGTTCTTGCCAGTTTGAATGCACATTCTACTGCTTCTGTACCAGC
>JAFRZQ010000192.1 GCA_017442465.1 Anaerotignum sp.
CGTTTTTATGAACTTTATGACCTTTGATACGGATTTTCTTTCTGTGTGAGACGCAAATAAAAAAGCCGAAAACCTTTCGAGGTTTTCGGCTTTTTCTATTGTCCCCGGCGGGATTCGAACCCACGGCCTTCCGCTTAGGAGAAATACGACTGTATTTTCTATCTGTTCTTAATTAGTCTGAAAACGTTGATATTTCAATGGTTAGTCGCATTTGTGTTTTCTATGTAGTGTTATCTTTTTATGCCTATTTATGGGCTTTTCTAAACAGTTTGTAGGCAGTTTTGTAGGCAAACTATTACCTATATCATAATTAATATTTCTGTACTTTACAAGTGATTTCTTTTTAGGGTTGTTCTATTATGCAAACGTGCCTCTCACAGTTTTCAAAATATAATATTGTTTCTCCTTTCCCCAATTTTGAGCCACGGAAGATTTGTTTGATAAATCAAGGATTTTATTGTGGCTAAAAAAGAATATTTACGATATCCGCGACAGGAATTTCTTTACCATCTTTAAAAGTCATTCTGGATGGATGTTCCTTTAGTATCTGGAGTTGCCCCTCGTATTCGACATAGGAGCCTCCTAGTCCGTTAGCAGATTCGTCGAAATAGTTTACCTTTATGTCTTGTGGCAGGTTTTTTAACAATGTTTGCATTTTTAGATCCAAAATGCTTTTTTGGTCTTCATCTAAAGTAATTCTTTTGTCCAGTAACAATAATTCAGTTGTATCCGAAATCAGTGTACCGTAACCAGATAGAGCTGCAAAAGGAGCAAATTGTGCAGATCTATTATATACCGACATATGAGGCCTTCGTGCTGACTGATGGTGTGGAAGATCAATGATATCCGAATATCTTTCAACTTTTTTGTTCACTGCTCCTTCACCTCCTTGGCTATGCTTTATGACCGCCGACTTGTTCATTTCTTTCCCTCATTGTAGCACCATCCAACAAATTTGTTCCCTTCAGCAATGCGTTTTTGCCGTACTTTTTCTGGATTTGCAGAATCGCTTTTTGCAGTTGCTTTTCTTTTTGATATTCTGCAGATTCTTTTTGTCGTTGTTTTTCTGATTCATCTATATCCATAAATAGATTTAGTTGCTCTGGGGCCTTCTTTTTTTCCAGAACTTTTTCCGGAATTACATGGTTCACAGCGATAGTTACTCGACGCACTAATAGCTCTGTGTCAATGATATGGTCGAATAAGTCTACGACTGCTTCGATGATTTCCTTAGAGGAACTGGTATAACTTGATAGATTTGTTGTGCCATGGGTATATTTCGGTATCTCTCTGCCATAGTGATCTGTTTCGATTACTCCTTTGTAGTGCTTACGGAATTCAGGATCTGCAAGACTTTCCTTATCATATCCAATGGATAGAACGATTTGATCTGTTACTAGATCTTTATCTACCATATCCAATACTAAACGATCTGCCATTTCCATGACAATAATCCTCGCTTTTTCTGCGTTATAAGCAGAATGTAGAACCTGTCCAGAACTCAGGCTGTTTGTCATGGGTTTATAGGACTTTACATCGGCGATGGTGCACGGTTCCCATCCCCATGCGTGATCGATCAATAACTCCGCATTGATACCAAAAAGTTTGTACAGTCTGTCTTCTCCATATCTACTGAGGGAAAATCTTGCAATATCCCCCATAGTATACAGCCCTGCTTCATGAAGCTTTTTCGTATAGCCTCTGCCGACTCGCCAGAAATCTCGGATCGGTTCATGATCCCACATTTCGTAACGATAGGAAATCTCATCCAGCTCTGCAATTCGCATACCTTTTTCATCTGCAGGCATCTTTTTCGCCAGAATATCCATAGCCACCTTAGCAAGGTACATGTTCGTTCCGATCCCCGCCGTTGCTGTGATACCTGTTGTGGTGTATACATCAGCAATGATTTTTGAAGCTAGTTCTCGAGCAGATAGCTTATAGTAATCTAGATAAGGAGTCAGAAATATGAATACCTCGTCAATGGAATATACATGGATGTCTTCTGAGGAGATGTACTTTAAATATATATTGTAGATCGATGCACTGACTTCCATGTAGTGTGCCATTCTTGGAGGAGCAATAATGAAATCCAGTTCTAATGTAGGGTCCGCATCTAGTTCTCTTATGTTGCAGGATTTATCCCAAAACGCTTTTGCAGGAGTTTTCATCCTACGATTATAGTTGATGTCTCGCACGATTTGATTCACTTCGAAGAGTCTGGCCCGTCCGGGAACACCAAAGGATTTCAAGGCAGGAGAAACAGCTAAACAGATTGTTTTATCTGTGCGGGAAGTATCAGCCACGACTAGATTTATTACCATCGGATCAAGATTGCGGTCAACGCATTCTACGGAGGCGTAGTATGACTTTAGATCGATGCAAAGATAAGTTTCTCCCATTAGTACCCCTCCCTTCAACCATATAAATGCAAACACATATTCTTATCTTTTAAAATATAGAGAACATATATTCTCATATTATAATATTGCAAGGGGGATGACAAGGCGAACATAGAAATTTTTTGATGAAATTTCTGGAAGTAAACTAGTGGCGGTGGTGCATTTTTCTTTGTTTTCCTAAATATTCAGGATATAATGATATTTAAGATGGGGTTGGCTTTTATTTGAACTATTCGGAATTTTCGAATAGTTGTGCCCTTTTGTAGTTTATTTATTGCTAAATTCCCATTCCCAAATTTTGAGCCACGGAGCAAACAAGGATTTATATGATTGACAGAGGCGAACAATGACAGATAACGAAAATACATGGGACAAACTCTTACAAATAAAAACAACAGGTCGGGATGATTCCAAAGCGGGTCACGACTGTTACCCATACGAACCTACACCATATCCTGTCCTGGAGCGTTTAGCCAACCTAGGCTTGATTCGCAAAAGAGATGTGGTTTTAGACTATGGCTGTGGGAAGGGACGCGTTGATTTTTTCCTGTCCTACCAGACGAAAGCAAAGACCATAGGGATCGAATACGATGAGCGCATTTATCAGAGTGCGGTGGAAAACCAGAAGACTGCCGTTTCGAGAGCAAAGACAGAATTTGTACTGGCTAGAGCAGAAGAGTACGAAGTGCTGTCGGAAGTAAACAGATATTATTTTTTCAACCCATTTTCTGTTGAAATCCTTCGTAAAGTGATGGCAAAAATCATGGAGTCCCATGAGAAAGACCCCAGGGAGATGCTATTGTTTTTCTATTATCCTTCTCAGGAGTATCTTTCTTATCTGATGGAAGTGGATGGATTGGAATTGTACGATGAAATCGCCTGTGGTGATTTGTTTGAAGGAAATGACCAAAGAGAACGAGTGATGGTTTTTCAAATGAGGAAATAAAAAAGAGTTGCATTTTAGCAACTCTTTCTTTTTATAAAACAGTATTCAGGCTGCCGAGGATAAAGCCGATCAGCGCACCTAGATTTACGATGGTATCCAGTTCTTTTTTCAGCACAGTAAGAACCACTTTTTCCAGCTCTTCTGTTTTCATGTCATTGATCTTATCTTCGATCATCGCAGAAATATCAACATTCTTCAGAACGCCAGTTACGGCATTTTCAGAAGCACTGCGGTACATGGAACGAACTGCGTTTCGGATTCTTTCATCTTCCACATTCATTTCTTCGCACAGATCCAAAATAGACTTCTGTTCGAAAACCATGATTTTTTCATTGACTTCTTTCTGTACGAAATCTCTGCCGTTTTCAGCGATATAGTTTTCCAGTTCAACCCCCACAGGCTGAATAAAAGAATCCAGCATTTCGTCGCTCAAAAACATGGCAAGCATGGTACCGTTCACTTTTTCTTTGATGATTCTTCCGGCTTCTGTTGCAATGGTATTTTTCAGGTCGATTTTTCCGATAGAGACCATGATCTGATCAGTGAATGCATCGGAAAGATTTGTTTTCAGATTTCCGTATTCTTCGTAGTTGGAGCAGACCCTACCCGCGCTTACATAGATTTTTTTGGACAATTCGATCATGATTTTATCAACTACAGCGTCTTCCGTTTCGGGAGACAGAACCTTCTGTCTGATATCTTCTTCTGTGAGCAGCGTGTTTGCTATGATGCTGCCTGCGGTTTTCGCCAGGCGGGGTTTCCCTTTAGGGATCGCGCCGGGGGTAAAAGGCACTTTATGGCCCCATACTTTTACTTCGTTTCTGGGGTAAAACAGCATTTTTACTGCAATATAATTTGTACAATACCCAATAACAGCACCAATGATCGGGCCGGAAAGATTCTGCAATGTCATTTCATCATACCTCCATATATCTTTGATGATAAAAACATCTAATTCTATCAAGTCAGACCAGAATCGTCAAACGCTTTTGTGTTCCTTTGCAAAAAAGGATAGATGGACTATAATAAAGAAAAATGAGAATTGAGGGAAACCATGAAAGAGTTTTTAGATATTGTAGATGAAAATGGTCAGCCGACCGGCGAGATCGTAGACAGAGAAACTGCCCATACAAAGGGGATTTTACATAGGACCTCTCATGTATGGCTGGCGAGAAGAAAAAACGGAAAAGTTTAGATCTTACTGCAGAAAAGAGCTGAGCATAAATATTCTTTCCCCGGCTGTTATGATATTTCCAGCGCCGGACATATCCCTGCAGGGGATGATTATCTGAAATCGGCGATCCGTGAACTGGAAGAAGAACTGGGCGTGCAGGCGGAGGAAAAAGACCTGATCTATTGCGGAGATCGAAAAGTGATCTGGGATGATGTTTTCTTTGGTAAGCCCTTCCATGACAGACAGATTTCCAGAGTATTTCTGTTATGGCTGGACAGAGAAGAAAGCGAATTCACCATTCAGGAAGAAGAAGTCGATAGCGTCCTTTGGATGGACTTTGACCAGTGCTGTGAAGGCGTTCAGAATGATTTGTTTGAGAATTGTATTGTTCTGGAAGAATTGGAGATCATCAGAAAAGCTCTGGCGGAATAAAAGCAGGATGCGGTTGCGTGTCTGCGGTAGAGCAGATGAAGAAATATTGTGAGGGGTGTGATTACATGGATTGGTGGAATGTTTCGGTATATGGAGTAATACCTGTTCTTACCGTGGTAATCCTTTTCTTTGTTAAGAGAAAGTTACTGTGGATAGCGCCATTGATTTCAACAGCAGTATCCTTTGTTATAAGCGTAATGGCAATGCCTTCGATATTAAGTGTCAGCGAATATCGAGGATTCTTGTTTTGGGCAATGCTTCTGCATCTTGGAATCACAATTACTTTGACAGCAATTGCTTATTTTATAATATATGCAATTAAGCGAAAGAAGAAATGAATATAACAAATTTGAATTTGCGGAGATGATAAGATGGTCAATATAACAGATGTAAAACAGATTCTTCAATTTGCAATAGATGCGGAGATTAAAG
>JAFRZQ010000193.1 GCA_017442465.1 Anaerotignum sp.
CCCCTTGTGGGGTTTGGGGCAAAGCCCCACAAAATTGCCTTACAAGCGTGTTTTTGAATGGTGCGGACGACAGTTCGCAGGGAAACTTTTAACAAGTGAAAAAAGTTTCTCCAGCAAAGCCCTACTTACATTCTCAGTGGTAAAATTAAATATTTGAACGCATCGCCTTCCACAGGCAGGATGGTGCAAGGGCTGAGGGATGCCATAAAAATCATTTTTACTTTTTCGTCTTCAATGGAACGCAGCGCTTCGATCAGATATCTAGGGTTGAAGGCAATAGACAGATCATCGCCTTCCACTTCCGCCACAATGCTTTCATGGGCAGTACCCATATCACTTCTTGCTGTGATATCCATACCGCCGTTTCTGAGCATCAGTCTTACAGGAGTCTTTCTATTATCTCTGGAAACCAGAGACGCTCTTTCCAGCGCCTGAATCAGTTCGCTTTTATCGACGATCATTTTTGTTTTATAGTCTTCAGAGAAAGATTGTGCATAACGGATGAAATCGCCTTCGATCAGTCTGGATACCATCACAGCATTGCCCAGATCAAAGAGGATGTGTTTTTCTGTCAGATACATAGACAGGGTATCGTCCTCTTCCTGAGACAGGATCTTATTCAGTTCTGTCAGTGTTTTGCCGGGAACGATGACTTCTGTTTCGCCACTGCCCATCATCAGGCTGTTTTTACGGAAGGAAATTCTGTAACCGTCAACGGAAACTACGTTTACAGAGTTATTTTTCAGTTCAAACAGTTCGCCAGTCAGTACGGGCTTGGAACCATCCTGTGCAATGGAGAAAATAGTCTGGCGGATCATATCTCTCAGTTTATTCTGTTCGATGGAATACACCTTTTCCTGTTCCACTTCGGGCAGGGAAGGGAAATCATCACCGCTCTGGCCCATGATCTTAAATTCAGATGTACCACTGAGGATGGTAACTGCGAATTTTTCGTCTGTTTCAATGGTTACAGTTTCACCGTTCAGTCTGCGAACAATTTCGTTAAAAATACGTGCTTCAATGGCAACTTCACCGCGTTCTTCGATATCAGCTTCGATAGGTGCTGTTTTGATACCGATCTCCAGATCGTTACCTGTCATTACGAAGCCTTTGTCATCTGCTGTTAACAGGATGCATTCCAGAATAGGCAGTGTGGTTCTGTTGGATACTGCTTTGTTTACGATGTTGATGTACTGCAGGAGCAGGTCTTTGCTGCATGTTAATTTCATCTTTGTGTACAACTCCTTTGTTCACATGTATAAGTAAGATAAGTAAAATTTGATCAGTAGTAGTCGTAGTAGGGGCTGTGGGTTTGTGGAAAACCCGTTTTCTGCCTGAAAAATCAAGGAAAAATGAATTTGGAAAAACCTGTGGATAAGGCTGTATAAGTTGAGTGGTTGTCCACGTTATCCACATTTTGTTTCGTGGGACATTGGTTGTCCACATATTTTCCAGTGTAAATCCACAGAAATCTGTGGAAATCTTTCCTATTATAATAAGGAAGTTTCTCTTGGGACGCTATCCCAAACCCTGCCAAGGCCCTTGGAACCCCGTTTGAAAAAGCATGTACATGCTTTTTCGTATCAGGTCCAGGGCATGATGCCTTGGTGGGGGTATTGGGGGTGAAGCCCCCAAGGTCTTACGCTTCCTTGATTTCTTTTTCCAGCTGCAGGATTGTTTTCTGCAGAGCAGTATCTGTTTCCAGCTGTTTTTCGATCTTTGTGATGGCATGGATGACTGTGGTATGGTCTCTGCCGCCGAAGCTTTCGCCGATCTTTGGCAGGGAGATATCCAGCATTTTTCTGCAGAGGTACATGGATACCTGTCTGGGGAATGCGATATTCTTCGGCTTTTTGCTGCCCTGAATATCTTCCACACGGATGTTATAATGCTCTGCCACCACCTGCTGGATGAGATCCGGTGTCAGTGGTGTGGATGCGTTTTCACTGAAGATATCCTTCAGGCTATTTTCCGCCAGAGAGATGGAAATATCCTGATTGGTCAGTGTAGCAAAGGCAACGATACGAGTCAGTGCGCCTTCCAGTTCACGAATATTGGACGCGATATTCTTCGCGATATATGCCATTACGTCATCGGGTACAGTGATATGATCCCGTTCCGCTTTCTTACGCAGAATGGCGATCCTTGTTTCGTAATCGGGTGGCTGAACATCAGCGATCAGACCCCATTCGAAACGGCTGCGCAGTCTGTCTTCCAGTGTCTTTATCTCCTTGGGAGGACGGTCGGAAGAAATGATGATCTGTTTGCTGGATTCATACAGTGCGTTGAAGGTATGGAAAAATTCTTCCTGTGTACCTTCTTTTTTGGAGATGAACTGGATATCGTCGATCATCAGAACATCGATATTACGGTATTTATTGCGGAATTCTTCGTTTTTATTGTTCTGGATGGAATTGATCAGTTCATTTGTGAATGTTTCACTGGTCACATACAGCACCCTTGCATCGGGCTGTTTATCCAGAATGAAATGACCGATGGAGTGCATCAGGTGCGTCTTGCCCAGACCGGAGTTGCCGTACAGGAACAGTGGATTATATGCCTGAGCGGGCTGTTCCGCTACTGCCAGAGATGCGGCATGGGCCATTCTGTTACTGTTACCGACAACGAAGGAGTCGAAAACATATTTTGGGTTCAGGTTACGGTCAGTAATGGCTTTTTTCTTTTCGGAAGACAGGTCTGCCTTCTGCAGACCGCCGGCTTTCTGCTCTTCTTCTGTCAGAAGGATGATATCATATTCATTTTTTGTTACAAATTTGATCGCATTACGGATAAAAGTCAGGTATCTTTTTTCCAGCATTTCCTTGAAAAATGTGTTCTCTACCTGCAGGATGATCTGATTGCCGTCGATCCCGCAGGGGATCACAGGCTGGATCCATGTTTCAAAGCTGACGGGAGAAGTTTCTTCCTTGATGATCTTCAGGGCTTCTTCCCAGATCTGTTTCAATTCCATGAGGTTGCCTCCTTTTCTATCGTTCTCTCTCGGGTTCCTGTGGATGGTTGTCCACATTTTTATTACAATACTGCTGTGGAATACAGCGGGAAATACATGATTTTTTTGTTTATACACAAATTTTCTGCTGTCCTTTTTCACAATATCCCCATTTGCTGGAAATACTGATATTTCCTGGGGTTTTATCGGGTGTAGCGTTTCTGTTTACACAGGTATTTTCACAGGATTTTTGAGTTATCAACATTGTTGTCAACATTTTGTGGATAACATAATATTTTTCAATGTGTAAACTGTGGAAACAAGGAAAGGACATTCCTTTCATCAGTATAACAAAAGTTATCCACAGGTTCAATAAAAAAAGTCACTGAAAAAATCTTTTGCCGTTGTAAAATCGTGTATTTTGTATTCCTATATACAATATATAGTAAATGGAATCTCATGGAGTCTCAAAATATGCTTTTTTTGCATGGTTTTTCCACAGCTTTTCCTGTGGAAATGTGGAAAAAACCTTGAAAAATCAATATATTCCGTAAAAATTTTTCTTGACGAGCCGTTGCTTTTTCACTATAATAGATGCAGTGCTCAAAAAAAGGGCAATTTAGCCTTGAAATTCAGAAGGAGGTGCAACAACCATGAAAATGACATTCCAGCCTAAGAAAAGACAGAGAAGCAAAGAACACGGCTTCAGAAAAAGAATGAGAACAGCAAACGGCAGAAAAGTGCTTGCTGCAAGAAGAAAAAAAGGTAGAAAAGTATTATCCGCATAATCTTTTCATGTTTATTAAGGCCGCAGTCAGTGTGGCCTTTTGTTCGTCATGAGAGAAAAAAACGCGGGCCGCAAAGGAGGGTTGGTCAGATGAAATTTACAGAATCTTTGAAAAAGAACTTCCAGTTCCGTCATGTGTATAATCGTGGCAAATCCATCGCCAACCGTCATCTGGTATTATATATGGTCAAAAACGGAACACAGGGGAATAAGCTGGGGATCTCCGTCAGCAAAAAGGTGGGCAAAAGCGTTGTCCGCTCCCATGTGACACGTCTCATCCGCGAAAGCTACCGCAGTATGGAAGAAGAAATCAAAACAGGTTATGACTTCGTTGTCATCGCCCGTAATTCCTGTGCGGATGCTTCTTATCATGAGGTGTGCCGTTCTTTGCGGCATCTTTTCAAAAAACAATCGCTTCTGCTGAGCGCGTCTGAAAGAAAGGACCGTCAGGATAAAAAAGAAGCGGGCAGAAATGAAGGAAATGAAAATGATTAAGAAATGTATGGAAAAAATTTCTCTTCTTTTTCAGAAACTGTTTCTGCTATTGATCCGTTTCTATCAGGTAACGATATCGCCTCATCTGGGCAGAAACTGCCGGTTTATACCGACCTGTTCCCAGTATGCGTATATTGCCATTACCCGTTTCGGTGTGATAAAGGGCACGTATCTTGCCGTTCGGAGACTGCTGAAATGCCACCCCTTCCATGAGGGCGGCTTCGATCCCGTACCTGAGAAGAAAGAAAAATAAGCGTCCTTCGGGGCAAAAATCTCTATTGTTTGGTTTAAGGAGGAAAATATGTTTAGTTCCTATCTTCTGGAAGCTCTGCCTTCCGTAAGAGAACCCGGTATGATCATCGGGCCCGTTGCAAACCTGATGGGTAAGGTTTACAACCTGCTGTTCAACTTACTGCACAGCAACACAAGCGCAGGCTCTCTGGGTCTTGCGATCATCATCTTTACACTGATCGTAAAGATGCTGCTGTTCCCTCTGATGGTAAAACAGCAGAAATCTTCTTTCAAAATGCAGCAGATGCAGCCTGAACTGAATAAGATCAGAGCAAAATATGCAGGCAAAACAGACCAGATGTCCCAGCAGCGCATGGCGTTC
Organism: Anaerotignum sp.; assembly: GCA_017442465.1. Classification (GTDB taxonomy): domain Bacteria; phylum Bacillota; class Clostridia; order Lachnospirales; family Anaerotignaceae; genus Anaerotignum_A. The sequence goes on from JAFRZQ010000193.1 coordinate 4,846, forward strand.
GAAATGCAGGAACTGCAGAAAAAGAACGGCGCGAGCATGATGGGCGGCTGTCTGCCTATGCTGATCCAGCTGCCTATTCTGTATGCACTGTTCTATCTGTTCCAGAACGCATACGTTTATGTAGACGCGATCGGCAATAACTATGTTGACATCGCAAATGCCATCATCAATATTCCTGTTTCCCTGAGAATGGAAGTATTCCAGCCTTTCGCACAGGAATTTGTTGATATGTATAAAAACATGGAATTCATCAAGGATGGTTTCGACATGAGCCAGGTAAACGACGTTGTTATGCTGGTAGGTAACATGAAAGCAGATGACTGGAATATCGTTATGCAGAACCTGGGTGCTGCAGGCAGCGAACTGGCACCTCTCTTGGATGTGAAAAACGGCATCGAAACATTCCTGACAATTCCCCTGGTTTCCAAACCCGGTTTCTCTTTCCCCGGTATTCTGATCCCCATTGCTGCAGGTGTAACAACATGGCTGCAGACAAAGATCATGAATATGATGAACCCTCAGAATATGGATCCCAATAACCCCGCAGCATCCATGACAAAAACAATGCTGTATACAATGCCTATCATGATGGGTGTATTCTCCATCACAATGCCTGCCGGTCTGGGTCTGTACTGGACAATTTCCAATATTTTCGGTATCGTTCAGCAGGTGATCCTGACAAAATACTATAAAAAGAAATTTGCAGAGGAGGCAGCAAAGTAATGGAAGAAATCAGAAAAAGTGCAAAAACCGTTGAAGCTGCTGTAGAGGCTGCTCTGGCAGAACTGGGCGCAACTCGTGAAGAAGTAGATATCACAGTGATCGACGAAGGCTCCAAGGGTTTTCTGGGTATGTTCGGCAGCAAGGATGCTGTTGTTCTGGTGAAGAAAAACTTCGATCCTGAAAAGGAAGCAGAAACATTCCTGAAAGAAGTGTTCCTGTCTATGGGTCTCATCGTAAAGATCAAGGCTGAACTGAAAGATAAGCACCTGTTTGTAGAACTGACAGGTGATGACATGGGCATCCTGATCGGTAAAAGAGGTCAGACACTGGATGCACTGCAGTATCTGGTAAACCTGGTAGTAAACAAGAAAAGCCCTTACTACATCAGCGTAATGCTGGATACAGAAAACTACAGACAGAGAAGAAAAGAAACTCTGGAAAGCCTGGCATTCAACCTGGCGAAAAAGGTAAAACATACAAAGAAAAATGTGGTTCTGGAACCCATGAACCCTTATGAAAGAAGAATCATCCATTCCGCACTGCAGAATGACAGATTCGTTACAACATTCTCCGAAGGCGAAGAACCTTACAGAAACGTTGTTATTACATTGAAATAATGTAGAAAAACCCGGTGTGATATTGCATCGGGTTTTGTTTTTGATTAGAATAAAATGGGGAAGGATGGGAATCCTTCTGAAAAGCCGTTAGGTTATTTTTATGCGAGGCCAGCCTCGCGCTCCGCAAACCTTTAAAAAGGTTTGATCCAAACTTTATTTGCCTGCGGCGCTGAATTACGAAAATAATTCCTTCTCGAGGAGGTCAGATACATGAAAAGAGAATATATGTTAGATGATGTGATTGCGGCAATTTCCACGCCTATGGGTGTTGGCGGCATCGGCATTGTACGAATGACCGGCACAGGCTGTATCGAAATCGCGGACAAG
>JAFRZQ010000194.1 GCA_017442465.1 Anaerotignum sp.
ATTATGGTATGTTCTGTTGTTTCAGTTGCCCGTTTATATTTTTCTTTTACCGTTTCGAGCCAATGGGCAGATGCTTCGACCATGATGAACCCATGGGATGCCAGATAATCCTGCAGGGCTGTGGGATCATACATATTGGCTGTAACGGGATTGATCCAGATATAGTTCATATTTCCCTCCTCTCGTTAGCCAAAGCTAACCACGGTTGAAATCATATCATTGTAGTATGTATTTGTCAACAGGGGTTTTCAGGAAAGAAAAATGTATGGAGAAACTTTGATAAAAATACCTTCTTAAGATGTTGCCATGTTTGTTATGCTCTTTTCAATTTGAAGATCCTATGGTATACTTCCCCATAATCATAAGATTTGGAGGGGAGAATGGGAATGAATGAATCCAGAGTTGCTTTGATCGGTATTATCGTATCATCAAAAGAATCTATCGATCAGCTGAATCATCTGCTCAGTGAGTATAGTGAGTACATTATTGGAAGGATGGGCTTGCCCTATAAAGAAAGAAATATTTCTATTATCAGTATTGCCATGGATGCCCCGGGAGATGTGATCAGTTCTCTGAGTGGAAAGCTTGGTATGCTGCCTGGTATCAGTACAAAAACGATAACACCCAAACAGGTTAATATATGAAAAATTTGATTTTGAAACTGGAAAAAGAGAATAGACTTTGCAAAGAAGAATGGATGTGTCTGATCGAAGGAAGAACGCCGGAACTGGCAGCGTTTCTGTTTGAACGGGCGAGAGAGACGCGTTATGCCCATTACGGGAAGGATGTATATATTCGTGGGCTGATCGAATTTACGAATTACTGCAGAAACGACTGCTATTACTGTGGTATCCGTAAAAGTAATACCTGCCTTTCCCGATACAGACTGACAGAGGAAGATATCCTTTCCTGCTGCAGCAATGGATATGAATTGGGATTTCGTACCTTTGTGCTGCAGGGCGGGGAAGACGGCTGGTTCACAAGGGAACGAATGACTGCACTGATCCGCAGGATCCATGCAGAATTCCCTGATTGTGCCATTACCCTTTCCATCGGAGAACGAGAAAAGGACGAATATCAGGAATATTTCGACGCAGGAGCAAACCGTTTTTTGCTGCGCCATGAAACCGCCAATGAGGCACATTATCGGCATCTGCATCCTGTGGAACTGAGTCTGCAGCATCGAAAAGAATGCCTTTGGGATCTCAGACACATTGGATATCAGGTGGGCAGCGGCATTATGGTGGGCTCTCCCGGACAAACGGCAGAGCATCTGGTGGAAGACCTGCTGTTTTTGCAGGAACTGCAGCCCCATATGGTGGGGATCGGGCCGTTTATCCCTCATAAGGATACGCCTTTTAAGGATGAAAAGGCCGGTACACTGGAACTGACTCTGTTTCTGCTGGGGTTGGTGCGGCTGATGCTGCCCAAGGTGCTGATGCCTGCAACTACGGCATTGAGTACCATCCATCCCGATGGCAGAAAGATGGGCATCCTAGAGGGAGCAAATGTGGTGATGCCAAATTTATCTCCGCAGGAAAACAGAAAACTTTACAGTTTGTATGATAATAAACGCTGCATGGGTGATGAAGCAGCCGAAGGGCTGGCACTGCTCAGGGCAGAAATGGAAGAGATCGGTTATACCATTGTTTCCGCAAGGGGCGATGCGTTATTAGATACGGAACAGGAGGGATGAGCATGAGCCTGCATAATACACCACTGGCGAATCGTGTCCATATCGGCATTTTCGGCAAGAGAAACGCGGGAAAATCCAGCATCATCAATGCTATGACAGGTCAGGATCTTGCCATTGTTTCTGATGTGGCGGGGACGACAACAGACCCTGTGCTGAAAGCCATGGAACTGCTGCCTCTGGGCCCTGTTGTCATCATCGATACCCCTGGTCTGGATGATGAAGGAGAATTGGGGCTGATGCGTGTGCAGAAAGCATACCAGATCCTGAATAAAACAGATATTGCCCTTGTGGTCATTGACGGGTCTGTCGGAATGACTGTTGAGGATGAAAAGATCGTCGAACGGATCAAGGCAAAAAATATCCCTTATCTGATTGTAAAAAATAAGGCGGATCTTTGCGAAACAGCGGAGACAGGAGAAAATATCATTTCCGTTTCTGCTGCCACAGGACAGAATATTTATGAATTAAAAGAAAGGCTTGGCAGCTTGGCACCGAAAGAGGATGAAAGCAGAAAAATCGTCAGCGATATCCTTCAGCCAAATGACTTTGTGGTTCTGGTGGTTCCTATCGATTCTGCAGCACCTAAGGGAAGGCTGATCCTGCCTCAGCAGCAGACGATTCGTGATGTGCTGGAAGCGGGGGCGGCTGCCATTGTAACAAGAGACAACGAACTGGAAGAAACGCTGCAGAATCTTGGCAGAAAACCTCGCCTGGTGATCACAGACAGTCAGGTTTTTGGTACGGTTTCCAAAATCGTTCCCGATGATGTGGAGCTGACCTCTTTTTCTATTCTGATGGCAAGATATAAGGGTGATTTAGAGGCGAATGTAAAAGGCGCAAGGGCGTTGGAAACACTGAAAGACGGGGATAAAGTGCTGATTTCCGAAGGGTGTACCCATCATCGTCAGTGTGAGGATATCGGTACCGTAAAACTGCCTCGCTGGATACAGGAATATACAGGAAAGCAACTGGAGTTCCGATTTACCAGCGGTACAGAATTTCCTCTGGATCTGTCAGAATATGCACTGATCGTCCATTGCGGCGGCTGTACGCTGAATGAAAGAGAAATGAAATATCGTCTGAAGTGTGCAGAAGACCAGAACATCCCTATGACAAATTATGGCATCTGCATTGCTTATCTGAATGGGATTTTGGAACGGAGCATCCAGCCATTGGGCATCTGATTTGTTTTTGAAATATTTGGAAATATCCTTGAGGAATGGCAAAATTTATGGTAAATTGATTAAATACTGAACGCACAATTTAATTGTGTGACTTGTGCCATTGCGGAGGTTTTTATGGATAATAATGATAATAAAAAATATGAAGCATTGAAACTGGGGGTACAGCTTTGTTTCCCTCTCTATGCCTGTGCCAAGGAGACAGTGCGTCTGTATAAACCATATCTGGATGAACTGGACCTGACATATACCCAGTATATTGCCATGCTGGCACTGTGGGAACATGAAAAACTGACGGTCAAGGAGTTAGGAAAGATACTGTATCTGGATTCCGGTACGCTGACTCCTTTGTTGAAAAAACTGGAGACAAAAGGTCTTCTGAAAAGAGAACGTTCCAGGGAGGATGAAAGGAATCTGTTTATCCTGCTGACAGAAGAAGGGATCGCTATGAAGGATAAAGCCCTGCATATCCCTTATGAAATGGTCAAGTGTGTGGA
>JAFRZQ010000195.1 GCA_017442465.1 Anaerotignum sp.
CCAGTGAAAAACTGAAGGAAAAGATCGACAATGCTGTGGAATATGCCATCCGCACTGCCATTGAGGAGAAAGACGGTGCGGCCTTCGTGGTGGAACATACGGCAAATGAGATCAAACTGGGGGCCAATGCGGTAGCGGTCATTTCTCTGGTGACCTATACCGATATCATGCAGGATGAAAAATATGTGCCTCTGGCACAGAAACTGGCGGAAGGCATCCTCCGTTGTCAGAATCCTGACGGTGATTATTGGCATATCCTTTCTTACCCTGAGGGGGAAAGAAAGGAAAAATACCGCATCGTGTATTATGATGGGGAGGCGACCTTTGCTCTGGCGAAACTGTACGGCCTGACAAAAGAGGAAAAATGGCTGAAAGCGGCGCAGAATGCCGTGGAATATTTCATCCGAAACGACTACACCAAATATCGTGACCATTGGGTGGCCTATTCCGTCAATGAACTGACCAAGCATATCCCCGAGGAAAGATATTTCGATTTTGCCCTGCAAAATGTGGAAAATAACGTGGAACGTATTTACAGACAGGAAACCAGTTATCATACCTATCTGGAAATGCTGATGGCATCCTTTGAGACATTGCTGCGGATGAAGGAAGGTTGCCCCGGTCTGGAACGTCTGCAGAATTTTGATGAAAAGAGATTGGTAACGACGATCTATTACCGTGCCCAGCATATGCTGGCGGGCTATCTTTATCCCGAATATGCCATGTATATGAAGAAGCCTCAGCTGTTTATCGGTTCCTTCTGCGTGCGTCACCATAATTTCCGTGTGCGTATCGATGATATCGAGCATTTCATGGGCGGCTATTATCATATGCTGAAAAATTACGAAGCTTTGGAAGAAGCCAGAAAAAGACTGGGTATCGAACCGGAAGATTACATGGAGTTAAAAGAATAATATCTGAAACAAAAAGGCAGGACCCGTAGGTCCTGCCATATTTTTTTGCATTGATTCAGTTCATTATGCCCTCCGGGGGCTGTGGCACTTCTGCGAAGTGACCACCACAGTCTGCCTAACGGCAGCCTGCATTACTGAGCATCAGCCATTTTCTTATAGGATTCGTATTTTTCCTTAGCCTGAACTTCTGCTTCTTTCAGCAGTACTTCTGCTGTTTCGGGGAATGTACGAACCAGGGAAGCGTAACGAACTTCGCCCATCAGGAATTCGTTCAGATCCATGCTAGGTTCTTTGGAATCCAGGATGAAGGGGTTCTTGCCTTCTTTTTTCAGTTCAGGGTTGAAGCGGTACAGGTGCCAGTAACCGGACTGAACAGCCAGTTTAGCTTCCAGCTGAGAGTTTGCCATACCCTTGGAGATACCGTGGTTGATACAAGGAGCGTAAGCGATGATCAGGGAAGGACCTTTGTAAGCTTCTGCTTCTTTCAGAGCTTTGATCAGCTGGTTAGGGTCTGCGCCCAGAGCAACCTGTGCAACATATACATAACCATAGCTCATAGCCAGAGCGCCCAGGTCTTTCTTCACTGTAGGTTTACCGCCTGCTGCGAACTGTGCAACAGCACCGATAGGTGTAGCTTTGGAGGACTGACCGCCTGTGTTGGAGTATACTTCTGTATCTACAACCAGAACGTTTACGTCACGACCGGAAGCCAGAACGTGGTCCAGACCGCCGTAACCGATATCGTATGCCCAGCCGTCGCCGCCGTACATCCACATGGATTTCTTTGTCAGGTGTTCGCTGTTTTCCTGGATGAATGCTTTCAGTTCAGCTGCTTCGCCTTCTACATTCAGGCCTTCCAGAGCTGCCAGGAGGGCACGGCTGTCAGCTTTGGATCTGTCGCCGTTATCCCAGTTTTCCAGCCATACGTTAGCTGCTGCTGCGAAGTCTGTGCCTTCTGTCAGAGCAACCAGATCTTTTACTTTCATTGTGATGCGGTCTCTCTGCTGTTCAACAGCCAGTACCATACCAACGGAGAACTGTGCGTTGTTTTCGAACAGGGAGTTGGACCATGCAGGACCCCAGCCTTCTTTGTTTGTTGTGTAAGGAACACAAGGAGCAGCTGCGCCCCAAGCCTGTGTACAGCCTGTTGCGTTAGCCAGATACATTCTGTCGCCGTACAGCTGAGTCATCAGTTTTGCGTAAGCTGTTTCGCCGCAGCCAGCACATGCGCCGGAGAATTCCAGCAGAGGCTGTTCGAACTGAGAGCCTTTTACGGAGAATTTGTTCATGGGGTTGGGTTTGTCTGTCAGTGTCAGGGAGAAGTCCCAGTTAGCCTGTTCGGGCATCTGTGTATCCAGAGGTTTCATTACCAGAGCTTTTTCTTTTGCGGGACATGCTGTTACGCAGACACCACAGCCCTGACAATCCAGAGGATCTACCTGCATACGGAATTTGTACTGTTTGATGTCGCCAGCGCCGATTGCATCCAGAACTGCATAGGATTCAGGAGCATTTGCTGCTTCTTCTTCTGTCAGCAGGAAAGGTCTGATTGCAGCGTGAGGACATACATAAGAACACTGGTTACACTGGATACAGTTTGTAGCGATCCATTCGGGAACGTCGATGGCAACGCCACGTTTTTCGAATGCGGATGTGCCCAGAGGAGCTGTACCGTCTTCTCTGCCTGCGAATACGGATGTAGGCAGCAGATCGCCTTTCAGAGCGTTCATGGGAACCATCAGTTTTTCGATGTATTCGGGCAGTACTTTCTTGATTACTTCCTTATCCACATCAACTGCATCTTTCCAGCTTTCGGGAACGTCAACTTTCACCAGACCGGAGAGACCTGCGTCTACAGCAGCGTAGTTCATGTTAACAACTTTTTCACCTTTTTTGCCGTAGGATTTTACGATCGCAGCTTTCATGTAGCCAACAGCATCATCAACGGGGATGATGTTAGCCAGTTTGAAGAATGCGGACTGCAGGATCGCATTTGTTTTGTTGCCCAGACCGATTTCTTTACCGATCTTGATGGCGTCGATTGTATAGAAGTTGATACCGTTGTTAGCGATATATTTTTTCACGTCAGCGGACAGGTTTTTGTCCAGTTCAGCAGCATCCCATGCGCAGTTCAGCAGGAATGTACCGCCGGGTTTGATTTCGGAAACGATATCATATTTTTCCATGTAGGACTGGTTATGACAAGCAACGAAGTCTGCGTTCTTTGTTACCAGATAGCTGGAACGGATGGGTGTGTCACCGAAACGCAGGTGAGATCTTGTGATACCGCCGGATTTCTTTGTATCGTATTCGAAGTAAGCCTGTGCGTATTTGTCTGTGTGGTCACCGATGATCTTGATGGAGTTTTTGTTAGCACCAACAGTACCGTCGGAGCCCAGACCCCAGAATTTACAGGATACTGTGCTTTCGTCAGACAGGTCGGGTTCTTCTGTTACATCGATGTGTGTGTTGGAGATGTCATCAATGATACCAACTGTGAAGTGGTGTTTCTGAGCACCCTTCATGTTGTCGAATACAGCGATGATCTGACCGGGTGTAACGTCTTTGGAAGACAGGCCGTAACGACCTGCCAGAACCTTAGCCATTTTGCCGGATTCGATCAGTGCGGAACAAACGTCTGTGTACAGAGGTTCGCCCAGAGCGCCGGGTTCTTTTGTTCTGTCCAGAACTGTGATTACTTTTGCTGTTTCAGGCAGAGCAGCCATGAAGTGTTTCAGGGAGAAAGGTCTGTACAGGTGAACCTGCAGGAAACCTACTTTTTCGCCCTTAGCTGTCAGGGATTCTACTACTTCCTGTGCAACGCCAGTTACGGAACCCATTGCAACGATCACGTGTTCAGCATCGGGAGCACCGAAGTAGTTGAACAGCTGATAGTTTCTGCCTGTGATCTTGTTGATTTCCTGCATGTATTCTTCAACGATAGCAGGCAGGTTTGTGTAGAAAGGTGTGCATGCTTCTCTGTTCTGGAAGAATACGTCGGGGTTCTGTACTGTGGAACGCTGAACGGGATGTTCGGGGTTCAGTGCGTTCTTTCTGAATTTTTTCAGAGCATCCTGGTCGATCAGTCTGCCCAGATCTTCATAGTCCATAACTTCGATTTTCTGCAGTTCGTGGGAAGTACGGAAACCGTCGAAGAAGTGGATGAAAGGTACGGAGCCTTTGATTGCGGACAGGTGAGCAACACCAGCCAGATCCATTACTTCCTGAACGGAAGCGGAGGACAGCATAGCGCAGCCGATCTGACGGCAAGCCATAACGTCGGAGTGGTCACCGAAGATGGAGAAAGCGTGTGTACCTACTGTACGGGAAGATACGTGGAATACACCGGGTTTCAGCTGACCAGCGATTCTGTACATAGGGGGGATCATCAGCAAGAGACCCTGAGAAGCTGTGTATGTAGTTGTCAGAGCGCCTGTTTCCAGGGAGCCGTGCATCGCACCAGCTGCACCTGCTTCAGATTCCAGTTCCAGCAGACGTACTGTCTGGCCGAACAGGTTCTTCTTGCCATTTGCGGACCAGCTGTCTACGTGTTCCGCCATGGGGGAAGAGGGAGTGATGGGGTAAATGGTAGCTACTTCTGTAAATGCATAAGAGATATATGCAGCAGCTTCATTACCGTCCATGGTTTTCATGATTTTTGTGCTCATATCAATTACTCCTTTCACAAGTAAATATAATTTAATATTTTTAAATGCATTTCATTCCGTTAAAAAAGGTATCCATCTATATCAAAAAGCTGCGCAAACCTACGCAGCTTTTTGGTTCATCCAACACTTATTTTTATGGAGGGTATTGAATTCATATTATTATAAGAAATAGGAAGCAAGAATGCTGTATACGATAAATGCCAGAGCAATGGGCAGGAAATATTTGTAATATGCTTTCATCCAAGGCATAATACGAATCTTACCAGCACCTTCATTTGCTTCATCCATAAAGATTTCAAATTTCCATTTGCAAAGCATATAAGCCAGCATCAGTACCGCACCGGAGGTCAGACCAAATGCAGAACCAATGGTATCAAACAGGGAGAAGAAATCCATCCCAGCAATTCTTACGCCAGACAGCGCACCTGTACCCATAGATGTTGTTGCCAGAATGGAACCAAGGAATACAAAAATCATAACAGATGTATTTGTTTTCTTTCTGTCCCAACCAAAAGCATCCATGATATTGGACTGAATTGCCTCTAGAACGCCAACCAGAGATGTCAGACATGCCAGAAATACAACCAGAAGGAATACTGTGCCGAAAACGATACCAACCGAACCCATTGCATTGAACAACTGAGGCAGAGCGATGAAAATCAGGCCAACGCCGGAAGTAGGCTCTACGCCAAATGCAAACAGGGCAGGAGTGATCGCCAGACCAGCCAGAGTTGCTGCACATGTATCCAGAACTGCTACACTGGCGGTGTCACCAATCATATCAGACTTTTTACTAATATAGGAACCATAAACGATACCACAGCACATACCTACACCGATGGAGTAAAATACCTGTACTGCCGCCGCCTGGAATACGGAGAAATTGATCTTGGAGAAATCTGGAGTGATGTACCACAACAGACCTTCGCGGG
>JAFRZQ010000196.1 GCA_017442465.1 Anaerotignum sp.
GAAGGTGGTTGCTTCCGCCAATGCCTTCCGTATGATACAGAACTTTTTCGGCGAGGACTTTGCTGACCGCCGTATGGTGGTGAAGGATGGGGACAAGCTGGATCTCGGCAGACATGAACTGACTTTCCTGACAGCACCCATGGTGCACTGGCCGGAAGTCATCATGACTTACGATGCTTTTGACAAGGTGTTGTTCTCCGCTGATGCCTTTGGCAAATTCGGTGCATTGGATGTGGAGGATGAATGGGAATATGAAGCCCGCAGATATTACTTCGGCATCATTGGCAAATATGGCCCCCAGGTGCAGGCAGTACTGAAAAAGATCAAAGCTGTGGATATTCAGACCATCTGTCCTTTGCACGGCCTTGCTCTGAAAGAAAATATAGGTCACTACATCGGTCTGTATGACATATGGTCTTCCTACGGGGTGGAAAGTGAAGGCGTTTTCATTGCCTATACTTCCATTTATGGTCATACAAAAGCGGCAGTGGAACTGCTGGCCCGGAAACTGGAAGAAAAAGGCTGCCCGAAGGTGGTTATGACAGACCTTTCCCGCAGCGACTGGGCAGAAGCCGTAGAGGATGCTTTCCGTTACGGCAAACTGGTGCTGGCAACAACGACTTATAATGCGGATATCTTCCCGGATATGAAGCATTTTATTGAACATCTGGTGAAACGCAATTTCCAGAACCGTACCGTTGGCCTCATCGAAAATGGCTCCTGGGCACCAAAGGCAGCAGGCATCATGCAGGAAATGCTGTCTGAATGCAAAGACCTGACTTTTACAGATACGACTGTAAGGATCCTGTCTGCTATGAATGCGGAAAACGCTGCCCAGGTGGAAGCGATGGCGCAGGAACTCTGTGGTCGGGAAGAAGCGGCGGCAGAAGCACAGCCCGAAGAAAAGAAGGCAAAGAAATATATCTGCACCGTATGCGGCTATGAACACGAAGGCGAACTGCCGGAGGATTTTGAATGTCCTTTGTGCGGTGTTGGCCCGGATCTGTTTGAATTGATGGAATGATGTAAAAGGCAAAAGGACTCAAAAGAGTCCTTTTGTGTTTTCAGATGATAATGCCATTGCAGTGGTCGATCTCATGCTGGATGATCTCTGCTACCCAGCCGGAAAATTTGTGGCACTGTTTCTTCCAGTGGATGTCGAAATATTCCACTTCGATCTCTTCGTATCTTGTGGTTTTTCTTGTACCTGTCAGGGAAAGACAGCCTTCCTCTGCTTCGTATTCGCCCTTTTTGGATACGATAACGGGATTGAACATGGCAACATTCATAAAACCCATGTTCACCGCGATGACGCATTTTCGTACACCGATCATGTTTGCCGCTAAGCCTACACAGCCGGCTTCATTTGCTTTCAGTGTATCAAGCAGATCGATTGCCACCTGCTGGTCGGCTTTTGTGGCAGGCTCGGATTTCTGCTTCAGGAAAAATTCATCTCTTACAATCTTTTTTACCATTTTAAATCTCCTTTTTGAGCTAACTTTAGAGAGAGTTTGAGACCCCTACAGGGTCTCAATGGAATCCGCAGGAGGAATTCACTTCCTCCGAGGAAAAGAGGGCGTCGCATGGAATTTATTCCATGCTCGCATCTCTTTGACCTACAGTTCCAACAAAAAAAGCTTGAGCCCATTGGATCAAGCTTTTTTTACACGCGTCAGCGTGTCTTAGAATTCAGCGTTTTTAACTGTACGAGGGTAAGGCAGAACGTCACGGATGTTGCCTACGCCTGTCAGGTACATAACAGCTCTTTCAAAGCCCAGACCGAAACCAGCGTGTCTTGTGCCGCCGTATTTGCGCAGGTCTAAGTACCACCAGTAGTCTTCTCTCTTCAGACCCAGTTCATCCATTCTTGCTTCCAGAATGTCCAGTCTTTCTTCTCTCTGGCTGCCGCCGATGATTTCGCCTACACCGGGAACCAAGAGGTCCATAGCCGCTACTGTTTTCTTGTCATCGTTCAGACGCATGTAGAATGCTTTGATTTCTACGGGGTAGTCTGTAACGAATACGGGTTTCTTGAAGATCTGTTCTGTCAGATATCTTTCGTGTTCTGTCTGCAGGTCGATGCCCCATTCTACGGGGAATTCGAACTGGTGACCGGATTTCTGCAGCAGTTCTACTGCTTCTGTGTATGTCACTCTGCCAAATTCGTTGGACAGGATGTTGTCCAGTCTTTCCAGCAGGCCTTTGTCTACGAAACTGTTGAAGAATTCCATTTCTTCGGGAGCATTGTCCAGAACGTACTGAATGATGTATTTCAGCATTTCTTCTGCGATTTCCATGTTGTCGTTCAGGTCAGCGAATGCCATTTCGGGTTCGATCATCCAGAATTCCGCAGCATGTCTTGTTGTGTTGGAGTTTTCAGCACGGAATGTGGGGCCGAATGTATAGATGTTACGGAAAGCCATTGCAAATGTTTCTGCGGACAGCTGACCGGATACTGTCAGGTTTGTTTCTTTGCCGAAGAAGTCTTTGGAGTAATCAACCTTGCCGTCTTCTGTTCTGGGCAGGTTTTCCAGATCCAGTGTTGTTACGCGGAACATTTCGCCTGCACCTTCACAGTCGGAACCTGTGATGATGGGTGTATGTGCGTAAACGAAGCCTTTGTTCTGGAAGAATTCGTGGATCGCCATAGCCACCAGGGAACGTACACGGAATGTTGCGGAGAACAGGTTTGTTCTGGGACGCAGGTAAGCGATTTCACGCAGGAATTCTACGGAATGGCGTTTTTTCTGCAGAGGGTAATCGGGTGTGGATGTACCTTCTACTTCGATTTCAGCTGCTTTGATTTCAAAGGGCTGTTTTGCTTCGGGTGTTTCCACCAGGAGACCTTTTACGATCAGAGCTGCGCCTACGTTCTGTTTGGAGATTTCTTCGTAGTTGGAAACTTTGTCAGCTTCGAATACGATCTGGATGTTCTTGAAGAAAGAACCGTCGTTCAGTTCGATGAAGCCGAAGTTTTTAGACACACGCATGGTGCGGATCCAGCCGCCCAGTGTCACTTCTTTATTTGCATACTCCGCTGTGTTGCGGTAGATGGATTTTACAGTTGTCAGATCCATGATGTTACTTCCTTTCTAAGATGTTCTGATTCTCAATACTCCTATTGTATCCGCTTCGGATAAAAAAGACAACCTTTTTTTCTTGAGAAATGGGGAAAATCAGCGGTTTTCTGCCTTTTTCATCTCTTTTATCTTCTCAAAATTGATGTGACAGTAGCCGCCGGGGTTCTTGTCCAGATAATCCTGATGATATTCCTCTGCAGGGATGAACTGGCGCAGGGGCAGATTTTCGATCATGATGGGCTGGAAATACTCCTTCTGCAGCTCGGCAAGAAAGGCTGCGGCTGTTTCCTTCTGTTCTTCGTTTAAGGAATAAATACCTGTGCGGTACTGGATGCCCATGTCCATGCCCTGTCTGCCCAGAGAGGTGGGATCGATGGTATAACAGTATTCTTTCAAAATCTCTGGCAGAGAGATTTTTTCTGCATCGAAAATGACTTCCACCGTTTCCGCGTGCCCGCTGCGGTTGCAGACTTCTTCGTAGGTCACATGGTCGCGGAGAGGGGGATTCCACAGGGGTTTTTCACCAAGGGCGTAGCCAACTTTCGTTTCCAGTACGCCGTCAATGGTTTTCATATAATGCTCGGTGCCCCAGAAACAGCCGCCGGCAAGGTAAATGGTTTCTTTTCTCAAAGGAATCACTCCTTATTGTAATAATGGGCAAGAGGGCCTCCTGCCAGATTTCTTTGTGTCCGTCCGATCGTTGCTTCGTAGGGGACGTCATACATATCAGTTCTTCTGTGTCTCAAGAGGGGTAACTGTTGTCTTACGGTATCCACTCTTGTCATATCCAATTCTACGGTTAAAATACCTTCGGTCTCATCCATCTGGTCGATGACGAAGCCCCAGGGGTCCGTGGCGATGGAATGTCCCCATGCGGTGTAGGAGGACTCCATGTCCCTTGCAGGAGCGCAGCCCACCATGAACACCTGATTATCCAGTGCCCGCATGCGGAAGGACAGTTCCCAGTGGGCAGGGCCTGTGGTCATATTGAAGGCGGCAGGCACGAAGATGGCCTGTACCCCTTCCAGAGCAAGCAGTCTGGAAAGTTCGGGGAAACGGATGTCATAGCAGATAATGAGACCCATCTTGCCCCAGGGGGTGTGGAATGTGGTCACATCTTTCCCTGCGGTGAAGGTGTCGGATTCCATGAAATACTGGCCGCCGGGGACGTTGATGTCGAAGAGGTGGGTCTTTCTGTGCTTGGCGATACATTCGCCCTTATCATTATAAACGAAAGAGGCATTGTAAATTTTCCCTTCAGAAGACAGAGGAATGGAGCCTGCCACGATATATAAGCCGAATTCCCTTGCCATTTCCGCCATTTCCGTCAGGAAAGGGCTGTTCCACGGCATGGCATATTTTACGAAGGCGCTGTTTTCATAGGGGCAGCAGCACATTTCGGGCAGAACGGCAATGTCCGCCCCTTCGGCTTTCGCCTGTTTCAGCATTTCTCTGATTTTCACGATATTTTCTTCCGGCGTAGGTGCCGTTTTCATCTGTAATAAGGATACTTTCATGGACAGTGCCCTCCTTTTTTTGAATTTTTTCTTATCATACCATAGCGGTGGAAAATAAAAAAGCCTCGACATTTGTCGAGGCTTGATTTTTTCGTACGAGCGCAGCTCGTTATTAACCAATGATAGATTTCCAGCCCATTACGAATACATACAGGATGATCAGAGGCAGGATGTATTTGATGTACAGTCTGATGGCATTGGGGAATTTGATACCATTACCGGTATTGGCTTCACCCATGAAGTTATCCCAGCCCCAGCCGATCTTCCAGGAACAGAAGACAACATAAACCAGAGCGCCCAGAGGCAGGATATTGTTGGATACGATAAAGTCTTCCAGATCCAGAACGCCGGAACCAGCGCCCAGAGGCTGGAAATCAGCCAGTACATTGTAGCCCAGTGCACAGGGCAGGCACAGGATCAGCATCAGAACGATGTGGATGGTAACGATTTTTTTCTTGGGCATATCTGTCAGGTCTTCCCAGAACGCGATCAGGTTCTGGAATACCGCGATAACTGTGGAGAATGCCGCGAAGCACATGAACAGGAAGAACAGTGTGCCCCACAGACGACCGCCGGGCATTGCGTTGAATACGTTAGGCAGTGTTACGAAGATCAGACCAGGGCCTGCGCCGGGGTCGATACCGTATGCAAAGCATGCAGGGAAAATGATCAGCCCAGCCATCAGCGCTACGGATGTATCCAGAACAGTGATGGAGATGGCTTCACCACACAGACGACGGCTGCGGTCGATGTAAGAACCGAAGATCGCCATGGAACCCATACCAATACTCAGTGTGAAGAATGCCTGGCTCATTGCAGCAAACAATACAGTGGAAAGACCGTGTTCCTTGATTGCATCAAGGTTAGGTGTCAGATAGAATTTCAGACCAGCTTCGCCGCCGGGCAGGAAGATGGAACGAACTGCCAGAACGATCATCAGTACCAGCAGTGCCAGCATCATGACTTTTGTGACTTTTTCAACACCGTTCTGCAGACCCATACCTACGATGATCATACAGCTGACAACAACGATGGCCATGAAGCCGATATTGATGGGTGCGCTGCCCAGTGTACCGTTGAAGGCTGCACCGACCTCATCGGGAGTCATACCTGTGAAGCCGCCGGCTGCCATTTTGAAGAAATAATACAGCATCCAGCCGGCTACTGTGGTGTAGAACATCATCAGCAGATAGTTACCGGCCATGGCAGGATATTTGAACCAGTGCCATTTCTGGCCTTTTCTTTCCAGCACGTCCATGGACATAGCCACGCTTCGCTGGCTGGCACGGCCAACGGCCAGTTCGGCTGTCAGCGCGGGGATACCCAGGATCAGCAGGAACAGGAAATAGATCAGTACAAAAGCAGCACCGCCGTACTGACCAGTGATGTAAGGGAATTTCCATACATTACCCAGACCGATGGCACAGCCTGCGGAAATCAGGATAAAGCCCAAACGGGAACCAAATTTCTCTCTTTGTTTTTCCATAATATTTACCCTCCTAAATATATTGTCATACAGAATGTAGTTATATTGCGTACAAATGTCTGACAAATTTCTTTCATTATAAAGAAGTTTTAACAAAAAAACAAGGAAAATCAGTAACTTTAATGAGTAAAATCGAAAAAGTGCATTTTATTGATGCAAAGCGTCGGCGTGGAAAAAGGTGGAAATATTTTCTGAAAGGTTGTATACTGAAAAATACATGAGTGAATAGGAGGGATTTTCGATGAAATTCGATTTTACATCTTTACTGAAAAGCGAGATCAAACCTGCCCTGGGGGTAACAGAAGTAGGTGCTATCGCCCTAGCGGCGGCAAGGGCCTACGACGCCGTAGGCGGCAGCCTGTTACATATCCAGATGGTGATGAACGGCGGTATGTATAAAAATGCCTTTTCCTGTGCCA
>JAFRZQ010000197.1 GCA_017442465.1 Anaerotignum sp.
CAGAAGGTGTGATGAGGTCTTCCAGTTTGATATCTCTTTCCTTCAGATCATCTTTTGTCAAAGTCAGTTTCAGCTGATTTTCGCTGATTCGTTCAATTTTCATATGATCACTCCTTATATCCATATAAGGAAAACGGTCGGTTTTTTCACTATACAATCTTTTGGATTTATAGTATAGTATATGCAATTGGCGGGAAGATGTAAAGAGGAGAAAACCGCCAAAATTCTTAACTTTCTGTGAACGGAGGTAGAAAAATTGAAAAAATCTCGAGGAATTCTGTTTGTATTGACCCTGCTCATCTGGGGCGGGATGTATTATTATTACCTGCCTGCTTTGAATATCCATTCTGAAGACAGCTGGCTGTTTTTTGTGGCGGCTATCGTGGTGGGCCTTGTGCTGAATTTCTGGCCGATCTTTAAGGTGCTGTTTCTGGAACGCGACGGCGTGATCGTGGATAAGGCGGAAAAATGGAAGACAGCCAAGAAGCTGCTGATCGTCCCTCTGGCGCTGGTCATCGTGTATGGTGTTGGGATGCTGCTTTCTTCTCCCATCCTGCGTGCAGGGGCCTATAGAGAGCTGCTGGACGTACAGACAGGGGATTTTGCCAGCGATATCCATGAGGTAAACTACGACCAGATCCCTATTCTGGACAGTGACTCTGCGGCCAGACTGGCGGAAAGGGAAATGGGCAGCATGGTAGATATGGTCTCCCAGTACGAAGTCAGCCCTTATTTCAATCAGATCAATTATCAGGGCAAGCCTGTTCGTGTGACACCTCTGCAGTACGGCGATCTGATCAAATGGTTCACCAACCGCAGCACAGGTGTCCCTGCCTATATTTCCATCGATATGACGACACAGGATGTAGATCTGATCAAGCTGGAGGAAGGCATCAAGATATCTCCTTTTGAACATTTCGGCAGAAACCTGAACCGCTATATCCGTTTCCGTTATCCCACAGCCATGATCCGTGCCTGCAATTTTGAGATCAACGATCAGGGCGTGCCTTACTGGATCTGCTCTGTAGAGGATAAGACCATCGGTCTTTTCGGCGGTACAGACATCAAAGGTGCTATCATCATCAATGCGGCGACGGGCGAGCATGAATATTATGACGTGGCAGATGTGCCCACATGGGTGGATAAGGTGTACGACTCTGCTCTTTTGGTGGAACAGTATGATTACTACGGCACACTGGTCAACGGTTTCATCAACTCTGTATTCGGCCAGAGAGGCTGTCTGATGTCCACAGAGGGCTATAACTATATTGCACTGGACGATGACGTATGGGTATATACCGGCGTTACTTCCATTGGCGGGGATGAATCCAACGTTGGTTTCGTTCTGATGAACTCCCGCACGAAGGAAACAAAATATTATCAGATTTCCGGGGCGAAGGAAATTTCTGCCATGTCTTCTGCGGAAGGGCAGGTACAGCATCTGAATTATGATGCCACATTCCCTATCCTGCTGAATATTGCGGATGAGCCTACCTACTTCCTGTCTCTGAAGGACGGAGCGGGGCTGGTAAAGAAATATGCCATGGTCAATATCCAGAAATATCAGATCGTAGCCATTGGCGATACGGTGGCAGAATGCGAAAAGGCATACCGAAACCTGATGGCAGGCAGCGGTATCGAAACGGTAGATCCTTCTGAAGCCCAGACTATCACAGGTGCTATCACCATGATGAAGGATATCGTTTCTGATGGGAACACTTACTGGTATCTGATGCTGGAGGGCAGCGAGGATCTGTTTGAAGGCAAGGCCAAAGATCATCTG
>JAFRZQ010000198.1 GCA_017442465.1 Anaerotignum sp.
TCGCACAGCTGACCCAGCGAGCTGGTAATTTTCTTGTTTCCCGAGTCGATGAGCCGGATTTCCAATGGACAGATCTGAAAGGCAAATCCGTCATCGGCGGGCGTCTTGGCGGAATGCCGGAACTGGTTCTGGAATATGTGCTGAAAGAAAACGGTATGACCATCGGCGAAGATGTAGAAATCATCAATAACATTGAATTCACCTCCACTGCAGGAGCATTCACCGGCGATGTAGGCGATTATACCGTAGAATTTGAACCGGTAGCTACCACGCTGGAACAGAGCGGTACAGGGCATATCGTGGCATCTCTGGGGGAAGCCAGCGGTTACGTCCCCTACACCGTTTATATGGCCAGCGATGAAATCCTAAAGGAAAGCCCTGAAGTAGTGGAAGCCTTTACCCGTGCCATCTATCGCGGTCAGCAGTGGGTAGATTCCCATTCCTCTGCAGAGATCGCCGAAGTGGTTCTGCCCCAGTTCCCCGAATCTGACGCAGAAACCCTGACCACCATCATCGAACGCTACAAAGCACAGGACACCTGGAAAACAGACCCCACCATCGACCCTGCAGGCTTTGAACTGATCCAAAATATCATGGAACAGGGCGGCGAGCTGGATCAGCGGGTAGATTATGATGATATGGTCCGCATAGAGTTTTCCGAAGCATTCATGCAGGAATAAACAAAGAAAGACTTGTGCCTTTTCAGACGCAAGTCTTTTTCATTTTTCCAATCATTCCGGTGTCGTTTCGTCTGCCTGCACTTTTTTCTGTATTTCCGCGGCATAGTCCGTCACCGTAAAATCATCCTGCAAAAATTCTTCTGCAGAGGTGATGACCGCACCGACTCTTGCCATATCCTCCATATTCACCCGCTGGATCTCCTCTGTATTGGAGGAACAGCAATCCTCGATGATAAGGATATTATAATCCAGAGACAAGCCGTCATAGCAGGTGGTACGGATACAGTTTGGTGTAGTCGTCCCTGTCAGAATAACGGTTCTGATGCCCAGTCTGCGTAAAATCAGATCCAGTTCCGTCTGGAAGAAGGCAGAAAAACGGGGCTTGATGATGGTATAGTCCCCTGCCTTTGGTTTGAATTCCTCAGGCACATCAATAGATAATGGCCCAGTACTGCCGGGTGCAAGATACCTATCTCCACCCAGCCAGCTCTGATATCTGGTAAATTCCACATCACTGCCGTTTTTCCGGTAGATACGGTTCACAAAAAACACAGGGATCTTCCGTTCTCTCGCCTTTTCGATGACCCTTCCACAGGCAGGTACCGTTGCCAGTGCGTTTTTGATGCACAAAGGCGATGCAGGGTCAATAAAGGCATTTTCCATATCAATGACGACCAAAGCCGTTGTTTTCCAGTCCATAAATCATCCACCTCTCTTTTTATTATATTATCACACTTTCTTTCTCATGGAAATGCACCTTTTGTCCCGAAAAAAATATACTGGAAGTATCAAAAATCTCAAGGGAGGTCGTTTTATGGGCCCCATCGTTTCCCTGCAGGATGTCAGCCTGCGTTATCACAGCCTCAGCGGCGAAACTCCCGCTGTTTCCCATCTGTCATTTACCGTCGAACCGGGCGAATTCATATCTATCGTTGGCCCCAGCGGCTGCGGCAAGTCCACCATCCTTTCCATGCTGGCGGGACAGCTTCCCACTTCCGAGGGGAACATTGATGTCAACGGACATATCGGCTATATGCTGCAGAAGGATTACCTGCTTCACTGGCGCTCTATCCTTTCCAATGCCCTTCTGGGGCTGGAGATACAGAAAAAACTGACCCCCGAAAACATTGCCTATGTAGAAGAATTGCTGGAACAGTACGGCCTTGGAGAATTTAAGAACCATAACCCCTCCCAACTTTCCGGCGGCATGCGCCAAAGAGTCGCCCTCATACGCACCCTCGCTGTTCGTCCGGATATTCTTCTTCTGGATGAGCCTTTTTCTGCACTGGATTATCAGACCCGGCTCTCTGTTTCCGATGAGATCGGAACGATCCTCCGCAGGGAAAAGAAAACGGCCATCCTCGTTACACATGATATTTCTGAAGCCATCAGCCTTTCGGACAGGGTCATTGTACTGACGAAACGGCCTGCCACCATAAAAGCCGTTTTCCCCATCCATCTTACTGTGACAGATTACACACCAATGAAGGCCCGGGAAGCACCGGAATTCAAAGATTATTTTAATGCTATCTGGAAGGAGCTGGATGTCCATGTCTGAAAATAACACTCCCATTTCCAAAGAGCAGGCGGCATTCCTTGCTGCTTTGAAAAAAAGAAAAACCGCCATCCTGCTGCTGCAGGCAACCCTCCTTGTCTCTTTTTTCCTTTTATGGGAAATTGCTGCCATCAACAACTGGATAGACCCTTTTATCTTCAGTCAGCCAACGGCTATGCTGGAAACAGCTGTAAAAATGATCAGAGACGGTTCACTCTTTCTGCATATTCGCACCACTTTCTTGGAAACCGTTGCCGGATTCCTGTTAGGCACACTGCTGGGGACATTGGCAGCGGTACTGCTCTGGTGGAACCGGTTTCTTTCTGATGTGCTGGAGCCTTATCTGGTTGTCCTCAATTCCCTGCCGAAAACAGCACTGGCTCCTATCATCATCGTCTGGTTCGGGAATAATCAGCGTTCCATTATTCTGGTGGCCCTTCTGACATCCGTGGTTGTCACCATACTGTCTGTTCTGAATGGTTTCCTGCAGGTAGATGAAGACCGCATCAAACTCATCCGCATCTTTGGCGGCACGAAAAAACAGGTTCTGACAAAAGTCATATTTCCTGCCAATATCCCCTGCATCCTGAATGCACTAAAAATCAATGTGGGCCTGTCCTTTGTCGGCGTCATTGTCGGTGAATTTCTGGTTGCACAGAATGGTCTGGGCTTTCTTATTACCTATTCTTCTCAGACTTTCCAGATGAGTGCCGTGCTCCTCAGTGTCATCATCCTTGCCCTGATGGCAGCTTTGATGTACAGTATCATCTCTCTTCTGGAAAAAAGATTCCTGAAATGGCAGGCATAAAAAAAGAGAGGCTGAAAAGCCTCTCCTTATTTTTGAACATTATTTGTACTGATGCAGAATGTGATCAACGATACCAACGATTTCACCGTTTTCTTTGTAGATACGAGGAACGCGTTTTGTCAGTACGCAGGGCAGTTCATAGTTGATTGTGCCCAGGATCGCAGCCAGATCATCAAATGTAACGTGTTTGTCGCCGTCTGTACCAACAACGATTACTTCTGTACCCATTTTAACGTTAGGGATACCTGTAACGTCGATCATCAGCTGGTCCATGCAAACACGGCCAACAACGGGAGCATAGTGACCGTTAACGATCATATTTGCTTTGTTGGACAGTGCTCTGTTGTAACCATCAGCATAACCGATGGGAACTGTAGCGATCACTCTTTCTGTTTCTGCTGTGTATGTTCTGCCGTAGGACAGCTGAGAACCAGCGGGAACATGTTTTACCAGACCGATTGTGGATTTTACTGTCATCAGAGGTTTCAGATCGATCATACCTTCATTTTCACCGGAAGGCAGCAGACCGTATGTAATGATACCGGAACGGCACATATCGATATGTCTTTCAGGATATGCAATTGTTGTTGCGGAGTTTGCACAGTGACGCAGACCAACGTTTACGCCCATACCTTCCAGAGCGGAAACCATTCTGTCAAAGCGTTCGAACTGCATTTTTGTGAAATCAGGATGATCTTCTGTGTAGGAGTCAGCTACTGCATGGTGTGTGAAGATACCTGTGATTTTTACGTTAGGGAATTTTGCAACTTCCATCAGGTCTGCCAGGGACTGACCAAAGTTAACTTCATCTGTCTGGAAGCCAACACGAGTCATACCTGTATCCAGTTTGATGTGACCTTCGATCACAACGCCTGCTGCTTCTGCTGCAGCCTGCAGTGCTTTTGCATGTTCCATACCAACGATCGCATTTGTGATGCTGTAGTCGGACATGATTTTTACACAGTCAGCAGGTGTGTAGCCCAGAACCAGAATAGGTTTTGTGATACCTTCGTTTCTCAGGCTGATCGCTTCTTCAATATTGGAAACGCCGAACCAGTCGAAACCGCCAGCCTGCAGTTTACGAGCTACGAAACCATCACCGTGGCCGTATGCGTCAGCTTTTACGATACCCATTACTTTGTGTTTGGGAGCCATTTTAGATTTGATGCTCTTGATGTTGTAATCCAGTGCATCCAGATCTACTTCTGCCCATGTTCTTTTGATAAAATCCATAAATTCCGCTTCCTTTCATAGAAAAATGGTTGAATTTTCCAGTATTTATTTCATTGCCAAATTGAAAAACGCACACTTTGGCAATTATTTCACACTTGTATCCAATATAGCACAATCTGTTTTATTTGACAATATCTGCTGAAAAATATTTCAGTTTTAACCAAAAAGAATACAATGTACACAAACACATTATGCCAAATACATTCTTGTAAAAATATCATAAGCATCGTGGATGGCATTGCCGCCGTCCCCCACTTCATTGGCATCGCCTACGATAGCATAGCTCATGCGTTCATCCATCAGCCACATGGTCAGTTCGCTATCCACACAGGATTCGCCGCCGCCGGCCCAGATCACATAGTCCGCAGAAACAAACATGGGCATTTCCCCAATTTTCACATAGAGTTTTCTGCCTTCCATCAGGGTAGGCTGTGTGGTAGTCAGGAAGCTGACATGTTTCTTTTTCAGGTCGTTCATCAGAGGTCTTGCCATAGCACCTAAGTCCATGCCCATTTTCTTTGCCTTATCGATGATCTTCAGCTTATATTCGTCTTCTTTTACTTCGATCTTATCCATCATATAAGCCGCTGTTTCCAGACCAAGGGCACCGCCGCCAAGGATAACACCTTCCCCTTCCAGAAGTTCCAGAACTTTTTCTTCGGGCATCTGCAGGATTTCCTGTGCTGTGAAATATTTTTCATCGGGGACACCTTCGATGGGCATTTTTTCAGGCAGACTGCCGGAAGCAATTACAGTAAAGTAAGGTGCTTTTTCTGCAACAAATTCTTTTGTACCCTCGGTTTCTGTCAGGATGACAACGCCCAGTTCTTCCAGCGTATATTTCATATAATCGATGTATTTCAGCAGATCGCCTTTCTTAGGAGGCAGAGCTGCCAGTCTCAGCTGACCGCCCAGTTCTTTTTCTCTGCAAAGGATCGTTGTTTTGAAGCCGCGTTCCGCCGCTTTTTTCGCTGCCTGCATTCCTGCAGGACCGCCGCCCACAACCACACATTCTTTTCTGGTAGCAATTTTTCTGCGCTGGTTTTCAAAATGTTCTCTGCCTGCTTCGGGATTGAAGGCACAGAAAACTTCTTCTCCCTTCAACACAGCCGCAATGCATTTATTGCAGCCCTGACAGGGCAGATAAGGCTTACCTTCCTGCATTTTATTGGCAAAAGCAGGATCCGCCAGAAATGCTCTTGCACTGCCGCAGAAATCACAGAGACCTTCTGCAAGGATGCGTTCCGCTGTTTCCTGATCCTGAATACGGTTGCAGGCAATGACAGGAACAGACAGGTATTTTTTCATGATGCCCGCAAAGGGAGCATATGCCCCTTTCGCCACATGATAGGAAATCTGCTCAATAGGAGATTCATGCCAGCCGCCGGTAACAGTTACGCCGTCGATATAGCCTGCA
>JAFRZQ010000199.1 GCA_017442465.1 Anaerotignum sp.
AACTCCCAGCAGGGAAATCATTTCCCTGCACCCTGATACGAAAACGCATGTACATGCGTGTTCAAATGGGGGTCAAGGGGAATCATTCCCCTTGCAGGGAAGTGGGGCAGCGCCCCACGGTCTTAGAAAGGAGTATTGAAATGGTAAATGTGATTATTCACGGCTGCGGCGGTAAAATGGGCCGCGTAGTAGCCGAACTGGTAAAAAATGAAGCAGACTGTCAGGTAGTGGCCGGTATCGACCCCACAACACCTGAACTGGAATTCCCTGTGTTCGCTGACTGTGCATCCTGCGACGTGGCGGCAGATGTCATCATCGACTTTTCCACAGCGAAGGCAGTACCCGCCCTGCTGGCATTCTCCAAAGAAAAAAACATCCCCGTTGTTCTCTGTACTACAGCACTGTCCGATGAAACAACAGCACTGATGAAAGAAACAAGCAAGGATGTAGCGGTTCTGAAATCCGCAAATATGTCCGTTGGCGTAAACCTGCTCCTGGATCTGGTGCAGCGTGCAGCTGCCATTCTGGCTGAAAGCGGCTTCGATATCGAAATCGTAGAAAAACACCATAACCAGAAGATCGATGCCCCCAGCGGCACAGCAATGGCCCTGGCAGATGCCATCAATCAGGCAATGGACGAAAGATACCACTATGTTTATGACCGCTCCCAGATTCGCGAAAAACGCGAAAAAACGGAGATCGGTATCCACGCAGTCCGCGGCGGCAGCATCGTAGGTGAACATGATGTCATCTTCGCCGGAAGAGACGAAGTGATCGAACTGAATCACCGTGCAACTTCCCGTGAAGTATTTGCTGTTGGTGCAGTGAAAGCAGCAAAATTCCTGGCTGGCAAGCCCGCAGGTCTGTATAGCATGAAAGACGTTCTGCAGTAAAATATGAACATAAGAAAATCCCCTGAGAAAATTCTCAGGGGATGTTTTTTATAATTTGAAATCTTCTTTTTCCAGCACCAACTGATAAATATTGGATGTTTTTTCAGCCAGCCCTTCCGGAAGGATCGTGCCAGTCAGGATAAAGTCCATGTAAGAAGGTCTTCTTTCGATCAGTTCTTCCAAATCTGTTTCCTGCAGATAGCCTTTTTCCACACATTCCAGCACACCATCCAGGAGCAGCATTTCGCATTCGCCCGTATCAACGATCTTTTTCGCAAAATTATAAGCATTGCGGATCTCTCCGGCGATTTCCTTTTTCATATGTTCATCCAGTTTATCATCATGCACATCTACGCCGGAACGATCCTTTTCAAAACGGAACACACGAAAATCCGGCTCCATTTTTTTCAATAATGCCGTTTCCTTGCTGTTATGGTAATCCATAAACTGGATCATTACTACACGAAGATCTTCACCGATCGCACGCATACCTCGCCCTACCGCGATAGATGTTTTTCCTTTTCCCTTACCATAATAGATGGCAATATGACCTTCTCTCATGTTTTTCACTCCTGTTTATTCTGCAGCGGGCACTTCCTGCCCTTCTTCTGTTGCTTCCCCTCTGCCAGGCAGTTCTATCTTGGAAACAGAAACTTCGTAAGCAATTCTGTCTTCGATTTCATCGCCAACACGCTTCTGGTATGTTCTGGACTGCACCCTTCCCCATATCCTGATGTTTGCACCAACCTCCAGATTTGCCATATATCTGGCATTTCTGCCCCAAGCGATACAGGGGATGTAGTCCGATTTATTATAGGCACGATTTACGGCCACCAGAATATCCGAAATTTCTCTGCCAAAGGGCGTCTTTCTGTATATGGGTGCTTTGCAGATAAATCCATTCAGAAAAATCTGATTTTCACTCCTGTCTTCTGCTTCCTCCAGCATTCTGATCTCCCTGGCAAAAACAGTCAGGACCAGCCGATTCTTTTTGCTGTTATAGTTATTATAACTGCGCAGCTGACCTGCAATTTCAACACGCCCGCCTACCTGCAGCAGTTCCTTTTCGATCAGGCGTTCAGAAATCGTGATCGGCAGAATATCCGCTTTATCGCTCAGGCGTTCAGAAGAGATCCGAAACGTGTAAAATCCCTCACCATATACTTCATGACTGAAAACACAGCCTTCTATGATCGTACCGGTAAGCAGCACCATGTTGTTTTCCGGCAATCCATCCAATTGCATCTTTTTCTCCCCTTTTCGTTGTCAGCAGACCTGCTAACATATCCTTCTTCTCTCAGTTTATGCAGAAAAAAAGTCTTTAGACTACCCGTTTTCTCTCTCCTATGCCCTTTCAGCATTAATCCGCCAGTTTTTTACCATTACGGAAAATAAAGCCGATCTTCACACAGTCAATGGCTACTACCATCGTATATTCCTTCGTTTTATAGATCATTGGGTCGCCGCCTTTTTTTACAATAACGGCATCCACCTTTTTGCCCTCATCTGTCCAATAACTGAGGAAGGCAAAATCCTCGTCTTCTTTTACTGCCCATTCCAGATCCAGCAAAGGCTTCACAAAAAAGTCTCCATCCACACCAAAATAATTGTTGACGCGCTTTCTTGCCTGCTCAAATTCAACAACGGGCCCTTTTTCTTTTGCCATAATTTCCTCCAAAATCACATAGTACTTGTTATTACTATCCTACTTATTTTTCTGTCAAATGTCAATCGAAAAGTCCCTTCAAACACCGTTTATACTGACCTATTATACAAAAAAATGCACCATATCTGTTCATTTTTATTGTACTTTTTCAGATACAGTGCATTTTTATTTTCTATCTTTTCAATAAATTGAACATTTATTCCCTTTTGTTCAGCACATCTTTCAGATATTTTCCAGTATAACTTTCGGAAACCTGACAGATTTCCTCCGGTGTGCCGGATGCAACCAGTGTACCACCGTTATCGCCACCTTCGGGACCAAGATCGATGATATGATCCGCGGTCTTGATCACATCCAGATTATGCTCGATCACGACCACTGTATTGCCGCCCTCTGCCAGTCTCTGCAGGATATGCACCAATTTATGCACATCAGCCGTATGCAGCCCTGTGGTAGGCTCATCCAGGATATACATAGTCTTTCCTGTGCTCTTGCGGCTCAGTTCCGTCGCCAGTTTCACCCTCTGGGCTTCGCCGCCGGAAAGCGTCGTGGAGGACTGCCCCAGCTGCACGTAGGAAAGACCAACATCATACAATGTCTGCAGTTTGGACTTGATTCTGGGGATGTTTTCGAAAAATTTCAGTGCTTCTTCCACAGTCATATCCAATACATCGGAGATTGTTTTCCCTTTGTATTTCACTTCCAGTGTCTCTCTGTTGTACCGTTTGCCATGGCAGACCTCGCAGGGCACATAGATATCCGGCAGAAAATGCATTTCAATCTTTACGATACCGTCCCCTGCGCAGGCTTCACAGCGGCCGCCTTTCACATTGAAGCTGAATCTGCCCTTCTGATAGCCTCTGACCTTCGCTTCTGTGGTCTGAGCAAAGACATCGCGGATCATGTCAAACAGCCCTGTATAGGTTGCAGGGTTACTGCGGGGCGTACGCCCAATGGGAGACTGGTCAATATTGATGACCTTATCCAGTTTTTCAATGCCAAGCATATCTTCATGCTTACCGGGTCTTGTTTTCGCCCTGTTCAGGTCTCTCGCCAGCCGTTTATACAGGATTTCATTGATGAGGGAGCTTTTGCCGCTGCCGCTGACACCTGTCACACAGGTGAACAAGCCCAGAGGGATCTCCACATCAATGCCCTTCAGGTTATTTTCCGCCGCACCTTTGATGATGAGTTTATTTTCGGGAGCGATGGCTCTGCGTTCCTTGGGAATTTCGATTTTCTTTCGTCCGCTCAGATATGCCCCTGTCACGGAGCGTTCTGTTTTCATGATGTCTTCCACGCTGCCCGCCGCTACGATCTCGCCGCCGTCACGACCCGCGCCGGGGCCGATATCCACCACGAAATCCGCCGCCAGCATGGTATCTTCATCATGCTCTACCACGATCAGGGAATTGCCGATATCCAGCAGGTGTTTCAGCGTTGCCAGAAGTTTATCATTATC
>JAFRZQ010000200.1 GCA_017442465.1 Anaerotignum sp.
ATTCCAGATTCAGTTCATGGGCAATTACCTGCGCACACATGGATTTACCGGTACCGGGCGCACCGAACAGCAGGATGGAAAGCCCTCTGCCATAGGGATATTTCTTGTTGTAATCCCAGTTATCATAAACCTTCTTACGGAAATTCATCTGATCGATGGCATGCTCCAGGGTTTCTCTCTGGTCTTTATTCATAACGATATCTTCAAAGCCAAAGTTGGCTTTTACCTTCGTTGCTTTCTGGGTCAGTTCAGAACTCATCTGATTATAGCAGCCCTGGAACAGTGTCTTTCTGGGGATGAGGATATCCTTATCCATCGTCGCAAGGCTTCTGGCATTTTTCAGAGCAGAACTGATCTTACCGGGGGTAAAGAGGAATTTCGTTGCCATTTCCGGCAGTTCAATATCATTCCCCAGGCCATAGCCCTTAGAAAAATACTTCCAGCAGTTTTCTCTTTCCTGATTGGTAGGCGTAGGCAGTTCCAGTTCCGTAAATTCTTCTCTGGTGATCTCCTTCATCTGCAGTTTTTCCTTGCTGATGGCAAAAACAGTGATTCCCTGCGCGTTCAGCTTCCCGAAAGCCAGATCCATATATCCATAGAATTTTTCTTTTTCATCTTCACGGAAAGTCAGCTCATCCAATACACAGCAGGCATTGGTCAGGATACATTCTCTGGTCACCGCCCAAAGAGCCTGATCCACATACTGATAATCATAGATGAATAGTTTTTTGCAGTTGACGGAAACGGCGTTCATGCCCTTTTCCTGACAGAAATGCTTGACGAAAAACTTTCTGCCGCTGCCCTCATCGCCAAAATAGGAGAAAATACGAACCCCTTCTTCAAAGGATATCTTCATGGCATCCAGAATGTTTTCGTTTGCCATGATGGGGTCCAGTTCCTTGCCGTCTGTCAGCATTCTAAAGAATCGTACATAGTTTTCATCCAGACGCATAGGGTTCTTGCCGAAAAGGAAGTCGATCATACGTTTATCGGGAGAAACCACTGTGGAGAAAGGCATATTCCCCTGCACCCGCAGATTCAGCACAGGCATCAACTGTTCCAAACAGGCAGACATATCCCCATAAGCCCCTGCGATGGAAAAAGTTTCTCCGAAATACAGCTTCGCCGCAGATTCGATGGTAGGGGCGGAAAGACCGCCATTTTCATTGATGACCTGATATACAGCGGCATAATCCGTCTGCGTAGATGCAAGGATACCGCTGACAAAACAGAATACTGTAAAGGAGTCCATTTCCAGTTTTCTGCACAGTTCATAAAAAGGCAGAGAAACCCCTGCATCCAGTGTCGCTTCTGCCCTCTGTGCAACCAGCTCCAACTGTTTCTCCGGTGTCATAAGGGAATCTTTTTCTTCTGCTGCAGAAGGTAAGGTTTCCTCAGCAAAGTTCCCAAATAGAGACAACAGTTCTTCCGGCAGATCTTCTACTGTATTTTCTTCTATTTCCTCTTTCTCCGTTTTTCCCATAAAACGGAATCGTTCAATGCGCTCCGTGCAGACATCTGCCGCCACTTCCAGATCAGGATACAGTACATTTTTGTACCCGCCCTGCCCTGTAGCAAACACCCTCTTCATCTGGGTCAGATGAGCATCCATCGCCAGATTGACACAGGCAAAAAGGTATTCCATATATTCACCATAATCCCGAAAAGGGATATGGGCCAAAGACTGATCGAATTTCTCCTTCATTTTCTTTTCCCTCCCATCTCGCTTTGTATATTTTTCGAGACATATTACTTTCATTTTACAAAATTAAATCTTTTTTCGCAACAAAACAAACGAAAATACTATAAAATCTGTAGAAATATAGGTCTTGCAAAATCAAATCTCCTCCTGCATAATGAAATCAGATGATCACGACAAAAAATGACAATGCAAATCAGCATCGTCAAGGAGGTCTTACTTATGAAAAAATATAAACTTCTTGCTCTGTTACTGGCTTTCGTTATGCTCCCCGCATGCGCCAGTCAGGACATGTCCATCGTAGACCAAAACGGGAAAACCATTCAGGTGGCTTCTGACGGAAAAGATACCTATACCTTCCGTATCCCCGAAAAACAGACACCCCTTTCCCCCTGGGAAAATCCCTTCAACGATGTCAGTGAAGGTGACTGGTTTTATAAATCTGTCCGCTACTGCCACGAAAATGCCCTTATCAGCGGCACAACAGAAGATACTTTCAGCCCTCAGCAGCCTGCCAGCCGCGCCATGATCGTTTCCATCCTCTGGAGACTGGACGGTTCCCCTGATACAGGCACAGCTACATTCACCGATGTCCCTGCTGATCAGTACTATGCTGATGCTGTAGCATGGGCGGCTTCCGAAGGTATTATCAGCGGACATGATGCAGACCATTTCGCACCGGATGTCCCTATTTCCCGTGAACAGCTGGCTTCCATCCTCTATCGCTATGCCGCATATCATGACTGGGATACGACCATCACCACCATGCTGGATTCCTTTGCCGATGCAGATGCCATTTCCCCTTATGCCGAAGATGCCCTTTCCTGGGCTGCTTCCCACGGCATCATCAACGGCATGGATGATAACCTGCTGACCCCCAAAGGCGAAGCGACCCGCGCACAGGTGGCCGCTATTCTGATGAATCTGTGCAAAAATATTGCTGTATAAACAAAAACAGGATATCCTGAAAAATTCAGGACATCCTGTTTTCTTTTTATTCCGCTGCCGCAGATATCTTCCTGATCCAGTCTGCCTTATAAAAAAACAGTACTGCACCAATACGCGGATCATGCATTCTCCTATTTTCTTCCTTATACAATCCTCCTCCGCACTTCTTTAAGTTCATTCCTTAAGTTTATATGTTAAATACTATTTTCTCTCTTCCGTTTCACTATCATTATACTTTAACTTCCAAAAATATCATAAAACAAGGTTTTCTCTAGCTCTTGTTTTTTCTTCTTTCACGTCGTATAAATAAAAAGTTCTCTACCGATTGGAAATAATTCCTATGACATGAAAAATCCCCGTAAAACCTTGCAATATAAGGTTTTGCGGGGGTTCTCTATTTACACACTACAAAAATAATACATTTTTATCAGTTAAGCTATCATCCTTCGTTTTATTTCGTTTTTAACTTTCTATAAATTCATACAAATATCCATTTTCCTCGGCAAACCGATGCATATCACTCCTATTATAAACATATAGTGTTGCCTTTTTGCTGAACCCTGGGGACCCACTTCCCCATTCCTCGTTGACCCATGTTCTTTTACCGCAATAGACTTCTTCCAGGCGATTCGCTCCAAGGAAAGCATCCCATCGAATCTCAGCATCATCCCCCAAGATTTCCACTTTTCGAAGGTTGATGCAATTCCGGAAGGATTCTGCACCTATGGCATTCAGACTGGATGGCAGGACAATTTCTTTCAGTCCATCACAGTTATAAAAGGCATAATCGATAAACTGTACTGTTCCAAGGTCTACCGCTTTCAGATTTGGCAGCCACCCGAAAACATATGCATTCAGATCTTTGATCCCCTCACCAACAACGATCGTTTCTATCTCTTCTCGGTAAGAATAGAACCAGTCAGGCATTTCACAATAAACCCATCCATAAGGGAATTCTGCCCGCCATCCATCCAAGTCTTCCTCTTTGATATTATAGACCCATGTTTGCCCCGAACCTTCCAGAGAAAGTGTCTTTGTTTCTGTATCAAAAGACCATGTGATATCATCACCACATCGTCCCTCTGTCATATAATCCAAAGGATACCCATATTTCTCCGCGAACGCATTCGCAGAACAGTCTTTATATGTATGGATCGTCAATTTTTCACTTTCAATGTATTGATCGTTTTCTTCACAACTGAAAGGAGTATGTATTTTCCCCTTTTCGTCTTTATCCGTCTCTACAGATGTATAGGGTCGGATGATCACATCTTCTAACGCTGTACAATCCATGAACGTTCCCGCTTCCAGATATACCAGTCTGTATGGCAGTTCCACATGTTTCAGATCCTTACAGGAATCAAAGGCAAGCTCTTCCATGGTCTCTATGGAATAAGGAAGGCTGATCTGCTCCAGCCCAGTATTGGAAAACGCCCTCGCGCCTATGGTCTGCAGCGAATCACTCCATTCCACTTCTTTCAGATTGACCGCACCAGCAAAAGCATTATCGCCGATATCTGTTATGCCATCACTCATAACTATTTTTGTGATTTCCCCCAAGCGATCTGCCCAGGGAGCATACTCTCTGCCTTCATCATATTCCTCTGCATCTTTTTCCATCCAGATACCGTTATAATCCTCCATAGCTCCGTTGCCTCTAATATGCAGAATGCCATCATCCAGAGACCAGCTTACCATCTCTATAGGATTCTCTACAAAAGGTACAGATG